>DATFXS010000046.1:0-3107 GCA_035315605.1 Polyangia bacterium | reverse complement strand
CAACGCGCGGCCGCGACGACGCGAGACCGGCGTCTGTCGTCGCTATTCCGAACAGGGCGACGGTCCGGTCATCCAGGACCCTTTGCAGCAAAACGCCTCGCGAGAACCGCACCCGCCGCCGTAGACGCAGAGGTGGCCCATGTGATCGCAGGCGGAGCCGTAGAGGGGCAGCTCCCCCGGACAATTCGGGTCGACGGCCACGGAGGTGCATGACCAGTACGAGGGAGCCTGCGTGCTGCAGACACAGAGGATCTGCCCCGGGTAGCTGCATATGAGGACCGGCACGTCGCAGGCCGAGCCGTTGTCGGGCGTGGCCGCCGGGCACCTGCCCGCCACCTCGGCCGCACACACCGTCGTTTGCGGTTGCCAGGTCAGATCGGGCGCGCAGATCAGCCGGTCGCGGCACCCGAGATCGGCGCCGCCATACTCGCAGACGGTCCCCGTGACCGTGCATGCGCCCCCCGCAGCGGGGCGATCGCCCGGGCAAGCCTGCGGCGGCACGCCCGGGCAGGTTCCGAGGGGCACCGGGGTGATGGTGATGCCGTCGGTCGAGGCACCGTCGGCGGTCCCGGCGTCGCCGGGCACGGGAAGGCTAACCGAATCGGACGCGCCGTCATCAAGGCCGCCGCTCCCCGCGTCCGGTCCGCCGGCGAGCGTGGCGCGCTTGCACCCGCCCGCCGCGGCCGCCAGGCCGACCAGCACCGACAGCGCCCGCGCCGCACGTCGCATCACGGACCCAGTGTCCGGATTGCGCGGCTACGGCTCAGCTACCGTGGCGCGAAGCGCATCACGTGCATCGTCTCCTCGTTCATGTCCGCGAGCGCGTCGCCGTCCTTGAACAGGAAATACGAGTATGCGGCGCCGACGCCCTCGCGGTACATGAAGACGGCGGAGCAGAGCTGGTAGCCGTCACCGAAGGCGGCGCCAGGTTTGTCGATCTGGAACCAGTGCACGGCGATCAGGACCGCGTCGTCGGCATTGTAGTGCGCCGCCGGAATCGTCCCCGGCTCGGCGAACCGGCCGTCGTTGCCGACGCGGACCAGGTTGCTGATCCCGGTCATGAAGAACAAGAACGACATCTTCCGGTTGTGTAGCGGCTCTGGCACCCGGTCGTTGCCGCGCAACGCGAACCGCATCTCGGTCCGCTTGTCGGCGCTGACGACGGCGTAGTCGTACGACTGGTCGGTGTTGTCGCGAACCGGGATCTCGACGTAGCCGGGCGGCGTCTCGTAGACCATCCCCATCTTGCGCGCCTCCGCCAGGAACTCGACGAGCGCGGGGGTGACGGACGCGGGCACCACCGGCGGCTTCGGAGGTGGGCTGCTGGCGCACCCGGTGAACATCAGGAACAACCAAGCTCTGGCAGCCCGCTGCATCGTCCCTCCCTGCACTGACAACCACCAGCCTTCTCTGTTCCACACCCTAAGTAAAGGTCTCTTCCAAACGCGAAATTCGTGCGAGATTGCCCGTCGGTGACGCCGGCCGACCTCAAGCTCGTGCTCATCGCTCTGATCGCGATCGGGGCGCTGGTCGTGCTGGTGACGCGCTTTCGCGTCAACGCGTTCATATCGCTGTTGCTGGCGTCGCTGATCGTCGGGCTTTCGGCGGTCGCGATGGGCCGGTCGCTGACCGTGGTGGGCGTCGTGAAGTCGTTCTCGACCGGGCTCGGCAACGTCATGGCCGGGATCGCGGCGGTGATCGGGCTCGGGACGATGCTGGGCAAGCTGCTCGCCGAATCGGGCGGCGCCGAGGTACTGGCCAAACGGTTCGCGAGGTTCTTCGGACCGAAACGGATCCAGTGGTGCGTGATGGCGCTGGCGCTGGCGGTCGGGCTGACGACCTGGTTCGCGGTCGGCTTCGTGCTGCTGCTGCCGATCCTGCTGACGCTGACCACCGAGACGAAGCAGCCGTTCCTGAAGCTGACGTTGCCGCTGCTGTCGTGCATGTCGGTCATGCACGGCGTGATGCCGCCCCACCCGGGGCCGGTCGTCGCGGTCGCCCAGCTGAACGCGAACATGGGGCTGGTGCTGTTCTGGGGGATGGTCATCGGCGTCCCGACGGCGGCGGTCGCGGGTCCGCTGTTCGCGCGCTTCGCCGTTCGCGTCGTCGAGGCCAAACCGCCCCCGCTCACCAGCAGGGAGGTGTCGCGGCCGGCCGCGTACCGCGCGCCTGGCTTCGGGCTGACGCTGTTTTCGATCCTGCTGCCGGTCGCGCTGATGCTGCTGGCGACGCTGGCCGAGCTGTTGCTGCCCAAAGGGAGCCGCCTGTTGATGGCGGCCACGTTCGTCGGCCACCCGGTGATGGCGCTGCTGATCGCGGTGCTGTTCGCGTCATGGTCGCTGGGCACGCGCTGCCGCTACACGCGCGGGCAGGTGCTGAAGTTCACCGAGGACTGCATCTCGGCGATGGGGATGACGCTGCTGATCGTCGGGGGCGGCGGCGGCTTCGCCAAGGTGCTGACCGACGCCGGCGTCGCCGACGCCATCGGGCGCGGCGGCGAGGCGATGCATCTGCCGCCGCTGCTGTACGGGTGGCTGCTGGCGGTGTTCATCCGCGTCGCGACCGGATCGGCGACGGTCGCGATCACGACGGCGACCGGCCTGCTGGCGCCCGTGCTGGCGCACCACCCCGAATTCAGCGCCAACCAGGTGGCGCTGATCATCGTGGCGATGGGCTGCGGATCGCTGTTCCTGTCGCACCTCAACGACTCCGGCTTCTGGATCGTGAAGGACTTCCTGGGCCTCAGCGTCTCGCAGACGCTTCGCACCTGGACGGCGTGCGAGACCATCGTCGGCATCGCCGGCATGCTGATGTCGCTGGTCGCGTTCCTGCTGATCTCGCCGGGCTGACGGCGCTACTTGGCCTTCACCGGCGGCTCGCCGATGGCCTCCTTCAGGAGCAAATTGGCGAGCCCTTGGGCGCCCGGACGCTGCGTGAGATCCCAGTAGAAGGTGGTCAGGTTGCACCAGACAACCCGGCCGTCCTCCAGCCTCACGATGCAAGCCATCGCCCGGCGCGCTGCGAGAGTTCCCCCGACCATGGCAACGGCGACGCTCAGTCCGGCCGTATTGCGTCCGTCGAGAAACATGGAGACCAAGAGGCAATCC
>DATFXS010000045.1:0-3271 GCA_035315605.1 Polyangia bacterium | reverse complement strand
GGCGGTTGCGTCTCCGGAAGCGCCGCCGCGTCCGCGAAGACCGCCAGCAGCAGCGCGCCGCAGATGCTCACGCCGCTTCGGCCCTACGGATACGTGAATGTCGTGATGATCGTTCCCGAACCGACGTCGCCCATGTCGCCCGGGTCGCTCGCCGCGAAGCTGCCCATGGACGTCTGCGCCGCCTGCCCCTTCTTCTGGACGGTGACGACGTAGGTGGCGGCCGCGTTCTGGCAGTTCTGGTAGTTGTCGACCCGGACCGTGTACGAACCCGCCGGCGCCTTGCCGACGGGCCAGAGGATGTTCTCGTTGTCGACGCCGTCGAGCGGGGCGAGGCAGGCCGCGTTCGAATCCAGATCCAGCTCGCCGCCTTCCGGCGAGATGCCGCTGCCGTAGAAGACCTCGAACCCGTTGGGATCGACGACGTGCAGGTCCAGATCGTTGTCGACGTTCCACGACACGCTGACCTGGATGTCGCCCGTCTTGACCTGGACAATCGTGGTCGGCAGCGTGACCGGCGCGCTGACGTTGCCGTTCGCGTCGACGACCTCGAACACGATCGTGATCTGGGACGGAAGCTGCTGCGCGAGCGTCAAGAGCACGTCCGCGATCGTGGTGCCCGCGGGCACCGTGACTTCCCAGTAGCCGTCCGCACCCTGGATCGAGACGTAGATCTTGACGATCGTGGCCGACGATTCGACCGTCACCATCGTCGAGCCGCCGTTGATCGACGTGGCGCTGCCCGGCACCGTTACGTCGACGGTCCCCATCGGCTTCGGCAGCGCGCCGGTGTGGTAGGTCGCGGCCACGCCGTCGGGGCCGCGCACGCCGGTCACCTGATCGCGCGTGCCCATGCCGGCGCTGTGACCGCCGCCGCCGCAGCCGATCCCGGCGCCCAGCGTCGCGGCGACCAGAAGCGCCGCTGGCATCGCGAATCGGTTCATCACGCGGGGAATCTCTCACGGATGAATCGCCGCTGTCGAGCTTGACCGCGGGGGCGCGCCGTCCTCAACTGCGGCGCGTGAAAACCGTCGTGCAACGCGTGACGCGCGCCGAGGTCCGCGTCGGCGGCGAGGTGGTCGGCCGCATCGAGCGCGGCCTCTTGCTGTTCGTCGGCGTCGAGAAGGGAGACGCCGACGCTGACGCCGACGCCACCGCCCGGAAGATCGCCGCGCTCCGCATCTTTCCGGGACGAACGCCGATGGACCTGACCGTCCGCGACGTGGGCGGGGGCTGCCTGGTCGTGAGTCAGTTCACGCTCTGCGCGGCGCTCGGCAAGGGCAACCGCCCCAGCTTCGAGCCGGCGGCCGATCCCGCCCAGGCCGAGCCGCTCTACCTGCGCGTCGCCGACGAGCTGCGCGGCACCGGCCTGCCGGTCGAGACCGGCCGCTTCGGCGCCGACATGGCCGTCGATCTGGTGAACGACGGCCCGGTCACCTTCTGGGTCGAGACGCGCGGCGGCGCGCTGGTGAAGTGACGCCGCTTACTTGCCGGCTTCCTGGTCGCCCTCGCCGTCCAGCTTGATCCACTTCTTGTTGCGGTTCTTCCAGACCTCGCCCTGCACGGCGCCCTTGGCCGCCGGGGCCGAGACACCGCCCATGCCCTCGGTCGACTTCGCGGCGTCCTTGTCGATGGCGCGCATCAGCGGCGCCGGCACGCGATCCTTGGCGACGCGGAACGACGTCGACGAGCTGGGGCTGCCGCGATGCGAGTCGATGCAGTAGACGTCCAGCGTCATGCGCGCGGTGGCGCCCGGCGCGATCGTCGTGTGATCGACGCGCTGATGCCCGTTCGAGCTCTGGAGCTGGAACGGCCCGACGGCGCCCAGGCGCTGGGGCGCCTCGTTCGGGTTGCCGGTCGGGACGAAGTAGATCCCCTTCGCGGAGAACTCCTGCGGCTTGTCGGTCGGGTTCTTCACGTCGACGGTGATGGCCCCGTTGGTGCTGCCGTCGTACTTGACGATGCGCATGACCAGCGGGCTGGTCTTGCCTTGCTCACCGGGCAACTTGTCGAACTCGGTGGCGGCGGCGGCGCGCGCTGGGCGCAGGATCACGAGACCAAATGCGGCGAAACAGAATGCGAGCAGGATGCGGTTCGTTGACATTGGATACCTCCGGTCCCGCTTCGACGCCCGCGAAACCCGAAGGATCTGGATTGATCGAATAAGTTCTGGCGGCTGGCGTCCGTAAGGCAAAGACTTACGTTCGAGAGAGAGCGAGGCCCTCATGCGATCAATCGTTCTGCCCACCATCGTGCTGGCCGCGAGCCTGATGACGGGGTGCTACGCCACGGTCTCCGGCGAGGCCTATCCGCCCGACGCCTATGCCTACCAGCAGCCAGACATGGCCTATGTGTCGCCGGGCGTGCAGGTGATCGCGGATTACAACGAGCCGATCTTCTTCACCGACGGCTTCTACTGGCGGTTCTATGGCGGCGGCTGGTACAGGTCGACGTACTACACCGGCGGCTGGGTCTATGCCCGTCCGCCCGTCGCCGTCCTGCGCATCGATCGGCCGGCCGCGTACGTCCACTATCGCCCCGTCGGGTACGTCGCGCGCAGGCCCGCGTCCAACCCAGGCGCCTGGCGCGGCAGTCCTCCGCCCGGTCAACCTGGCGGCTGGCGCGGCAATCCTCCACCCGCACAGGCCGGTGGCGCCTGGCGCGGCGGGCCTGCACCCGCGCAAGCCCGGAGCGGCTGGCAGGGCGGTCCGAATCGGTCTCCCGCAGCCGGAGCACCGGCCGGCGGCGGCTGGCACGGCGGCCCCGCGCCGGCGCAGACCCACCCCGCGCCCGCGCCCGCGCGTCCCGCGCCCAGGGCGCACGGCGGCGGCTGGCACGGACACTGAGCCCGTTACGCTGCCGTCGATGACGGTGTAAGAATCGCCCCCCGATGAGGGCGGCGATCGCTCCAATCATCGTCGTCACGCTGCTGGCGGCGCGCGCGTCGGCAGCCGGCGACACGGCGGTCGACCTGCCGTACTTCACGGCGGATCCGACCGGTCATCACCTGCGCATCAGCGGGAAGCCGTTCGTGATCCTGGGCGGCGAGCTCGGAAATTCGAGCGCCAGCAATGTCGCGCTCGCGAAACCGATGTTCGCGAAGCTCGCCGCGATGAAGCTGAACACGGTGCTGGTGCCCGTGTCGTGGGAGCTGATCGAGCCCGCCGAAGGGAAGTGGTCCTTCGATCTCGTCGGCGGCCTGATTCGCGAGGCGCGCCGCCACAAGCTGCACGTCGTGCTGCTCTGGTTTGGAAGCTGGAAGAACGGCATGTCC
>DATFXS010000044.1:0-2162 GCA_035315605.1 Polyangia bacterium | reverse complement strand
GACCCGCCCGGCCAGCTGCACCAGCGGCGGTCCCGACGACTGCGCCTGGGCCGGATCGTCGGCGGCGGTCATGATGGCCGGCGGGCGCCGGCCGCCGTCCGCGGCGTCGAGCGCCCGCTCCCACAGGTCGTCGAACGCCGTGGTCACGACCGCGCGCCACGGAAAGCGCACACAGGCCGACATGGCGTCCGGTACCGCCCGCCCGGCCGGATAGGACTGGGCCAGCGACTCCTCGACCAGCTGGTGCGGCACGAGATCGCGGATGAATGCGATGGCGTCGGTCATCCGCCCCGCCGCCGTCAGGCGCGCGACGACCTGCCGGGCATCGGAGAAGACCAGCCGCCCGCTGAGAGCTTCTGTCAACTCGTTCCAGCCGGGCGCGCCGGCCAGCTCGCTGCAGCCGAGGCCCGCCACCAGGATGACCTGGCGCTCTTTCAACCGCTCGACCAGCGAGTCGGGAATCTCCACCATTTGGAAACCTCGAGAGCAGGGGTCCCGAAACCGTGATGGGACGCGGCGAGCCCAGCCCGCCAACTCTCCACGCGTATATCGCGTTCTTGACCGGAATGGTGCGCCAAAGTGCGCAAAGTGCGCGCCGGCAGCAGGCGCGAAGGGCGGCGAAATTTCTGCATCCTGGGGACCAAAAAAAACGAGCCGCTCGGACCGCCTAGAGCCACTGATGGTGACAAGATGGCGATGACAAAATCGATGGAGCGCGTGGCGGTCGGGCAAGGGCTGGACAGGGATGCGACCGTCGAGGTCTTGAACCGGATCCTCCACGTCGAACTGAACGGCGTGATGCAGCACTTCCACCACCGCTGGATGAGCAACTGGCTCCAGTCGTCCCGGCCGCGGGCCATCGCGATCGGACAGCACATCGCGTCGCTGACGGGCGGGCCGTCGGTGGGCGTCGACGCGCTGATGGATGAAGCGCTGGTGTCGGCCGAGGACATGATGGACGCCGTGCGTGGTTACGAGCAGCAGCGGGTCGAGGAGTACCGCAAGCTGCTGGAGCTGGTCGCCGGTCGCAGCGAGGGGCTGGAAGCGTTTGCACGTGCGCAGATCGCGGCCGAGGAACGCCACGCGGCCGAGCTGATCACGGACGCTTGAATCCCGTCCGGCTGATCCCGTTCGACGACATCGTGTTACATGTCGCGCCTTGCGCCGGCGCGGACCGGTGATCAGGTCGTCAGATAGTGATCCTCCTGGCGGACCCCGATCCCGCGACTCGGGGCGTTCTTCGGACCATTCTGGAAGAGGCGGGCTATTCCGTGACCGCCGTCGCCACAGGTCTGGAAGCGGCCCAGGTGCTGATGCAGACGGTGCCGCGCCTCATCGTGCTCGATCTGGATCTCAAGTGGCTGAGCGGCCGGCAACTCATCGGCGTGCTCCGACACAACCGGCACACGTCGCTCATCCCGCTGGTCGCGCTCGGCGGCAGCGACGAGGACCTGGGCGGCATTCCGATCTTGTTGCGCCCGGTGGCGGCCGACCAGCTGCTGGCGCTGGTGCACCGCCTCGTGCCCAGCGCGGCCCAGCGCCACAGCTACTTGTGATCTTTCGCTGATCGCGCGCGCCACGCGCGGGTGCGTGACGCGCTTCGCGCGGAGACTAGTCCTTGCCGCTGGTCGCTTCTTCCGGCGCCTTGTTGCCCAGCAGCGTCGCCGTGTGCGGGCCGGTCGCGCGCAGCGGGGTCGGGCCGCTCGCATCCTTCTCCGCCGATTGCAGCCGCTCCTTGACCTTGGTCGTCTCCTTCAAATCGGCCTCGAGCGCCGCGATCTCCTTCCGGTGGTCGGCCAGCTGCTTCTCCAGCTCGGCGACCTTGCCGTGCTCGGCGGTGATCCGCTCCTGGGTGGTCTTCTGCTTCTTCGACGCATCTTCGATGATGTCGGCCAGCTTCACGTTCAGCGAGGCCAGCGTCGCACGCACGACGCGCACCACCAGCTCCGGATTCTGGTCGACCGGCAACCCGCGCATCAACTGGATCGCTTCCGCGATTCCGTAGCCGTTACGTCCTGCGGTGGTCGTCGTCGTGGCGGCGGGCGCCGCGGCGACGTCGTTCGTGACCTTGTGATCCCATTCCTGTTTCTTCGCGAAGATCGACATTTCGTCACTCCCCTTTTCCGCTTTTTACTCGGGCGTCGATTGTACTCCCAAGGCGG
>DATFXS010000043.1:0-2405 GCA_035315605.1 Polyangia bacterium | reverse complement strand
GTCATCTGATCGGCGCCCTCGTGCGCGTCGGCGGACAGCGCCGATCCCTGTCCGGTCTCGAAGTACATGACGTTCGGTCCCTGCGCCTGCCCCAGCTTGAGCGTCATCTCCTGCGCTTCATCCAGCAGCGGCAGCGTCACGCCGAAGCTGCGCAGCGCCTTCTCGGTGCCCGCGATCGACTGGAACATCAGCCCCAGCTGCGCGCCCTGTTCCAGCGCCTTCATCTGGGTCGTGACGTGGGCGAGGCAGCAGTTCTGCGTCGGGATCCGCCACTGGCGCATGAAGTCGCCGGTCGCGTTCAGGATCTTCGCGGTCGTCCCCGCATCGTCGGTCACCGGGTTGATGCCGAGGACCGCGTCGCCCGCGCCGAACACCAGGCCGTCGCGCAGCGACGCCAGGATCCCCTCGATCGAATCCGACGGGTGATTCGGCTGCAACCGGATCGACAACCGGCCGGGCAAACCGACGGTGTTGGTGGCGTGGACGACGACGCGGATCTTGCGGGCCGCGTGCACGAGGTCCATGTTCGTCATCAGCTTCGCGCACGCCGCGATCATCTCGCTGGTCAGGCCGCGCGACAGGCGCAGCAGCGCCGCGCCGTCGTTCTCGTCGGACAGCACGTGCTCGCGCAGCTTCGCCACCGTCCACGACTTCACGCTGTCGTAGATGGGGCGCTGGATGTCGTCGAGGATCAGTCGCGTCACCGCGTCCTGCTCGGGCGGGACGACCGGGTTTTCGTACAGCTCCTGCAGCGTCACCTCGGCCAGCACCCGCTTGGCTGCCACCCGCTCGGAGACGGTGTCCGCAACCAGACCGGCCAGGCGATCGCCCGACTTCTCCTCGTTGGCCTTGGCCAGCACCTGCTTGAGATCGCGGAAGCGATAGGTCGTCCCGCGCAGCGTGGCCGCCAGGTTCATCGCCGCCGCTATCCTTTGGTACGGATCGTGACCGCGCGGCCGTGGCCGTGCAGATCCTCGACGGCGGTCAGCCGCTCGATGTCGTTCGACTGGGCCGCGAGGGCAGTCGGATCGTACTCGATCACGGACGTTCGCTTGATGAAGTCGCCCACGCCCAGCGGCGAGGCGAAGCGCGCGCTGCCGCCCGTCGGCAGCACGTGGCTGGGTCCGGCGATGTAGTCGCCGACCGGCTCGGGCGTGTGCGCGCCCAGGAACAGCGCCCCCGCGGTCGTGATCTGGGCGGCGAGGGCGCGCGCGTCGCGCAGCGCCAGCTCGGCGTGCTCGGGCGCCAGCAGGTTGACCAGGCGGACGATCTCTTCGTCGCTCTCCACTACGAAGATCGCGCCCTGATCGGCCAGCGCCTTGGTCGCGATGGCGCGCCGCGGGAGCTCGGCCAGCTGCACGCCCACCGCCGCCGCGACCTTGTCCGCGAACGCCCGGCCGCGCGCGACCAGGATCGGGACCGCCAGCTCGTCGTGCTCGGCCTGCGCCAGCAGGTCGGCCGCGATCCAGCGCGGGTCGACGCCGTCCTCGGCGGCGATGACGACCTCGGTCGGCCCGGCAATCGAATCGATGCCGACGTCGCCGAACACCAGCCGCTTGGCCGCTGCGACGTAAGCGTTGCCCGGACCGACGATCTTGTCGACGCGCGGCACGCTCTCCGTGCCGTACGCCATCGCCGCGATCGCCTGCGCGCCGCCGATCCGGAAGACGCGGTCGACGCCCGCCAGACGCGCGGCCGCCAGCGTCTCGGGCGACGGCCCCGGCGTGGTCATGACGATCTCGCGCACGCCCGCGACGCGCGCTGGAACGGCGGTCATGATGACCGTCGACGGGTAGCGCGCCGTCCCGCCCGGCACGTAGATGCCGATGCGCGCCAGCGGATCGACGCGGCTGCCGACGCGGATCCCCTCCTCGGAGATCTCGTAGGAGGCGTGACGCTCGCGCTCGTGGAAGGTGCGCACGCGCTGCGCGGCGTTCTCCAGGGCGGCGCGGACCTCGGGCGCGACGCGCGACGCCAGCTCTGCCCACTCCGCGGCCGGTAGCTCGAGCGCGTCGAGCTGCCGCTTGTCGAACTCCGCGGTCAGGGCGCGGACGGCGGCGTCACCGCCCGCGCGGACCTTGGCGATGGTTCGCCGCGCCCCCGCCTCGATGTCGGCGGAGAGCTCGCTCGAACGGTTGCAGAGCGCGTCCAGCCGGCGCTGGAAGTCGGGACTGGTCTTTTCGAAGACGCGGATCATGGCAGTCGAGGTTTCGAAGTCCGCCAGAATAGCAGTCTCCGGGCCCGGGTTCGACCGCCCCGAAACCGCGACAGAAATGTCCCGATCCGACGCTCGGCGACGGCCGCCCATCGGCGTAACCGCGCGTCTGGAAAGCGCCGGCACGGCTGGCCGCGACATTGCACCGGCAGACCGCATGAAGCACCTGATCGCGGCGGGGGTCGGCGTG
>DATFXS010000042.1:0-19052 GCA_035315605.1 Polyangia bacterium | reverse complement strand
CCGCCGCGGCGACCGCGTCATCTTCAGCGCGACCTCGCTTCGGTCGCGCATGTCCCGGGCACGGAGGACGATCCCCATCCCACCCTCGGCAATCACCGACAGCACGCGATAGTCCCCGAAATCGCCCGGCATCTCCGGGGTCTCGAGGGGTAACAGTGCCGCCGCGGATCGCATGACCGGACCCACTAGCATCCGCGATGCCAGCCGCGAACCCGCGGCCTGACGGGGCCTCGCGTCCGCCGGCCGACCAAGATGCGCAAGCCGTTGCACAATTCGTTCAACGGATGGGGGGCTTCGCCGGCGGCCTGTAAGGCACGACACCGATCGGGATGGTAGATTGCGGCTCGCCAGACATGTCCGCCCGCATCGTCGAGACCCGCTCGCGCAAACTGCGCATCCTCGAAGCCGAACAGGGGGTCGATCCCGCGGCACGCCCGCAGATGCAGCCGAAGCCGCCCTGGATCCGGATGAAGATGCCGAGCGGCGACGTCTTCTTCGACCTCAAGAAGCGCGTCGCGGAGCTGGGGCTACACACGGTGTGTGAAAGCGCCTCCTGCCCCAACATCGGCGAGTGCTGGAACCGCCAGTCGCTGACGATCATGATCCTGGGCGGCGTCTGCACGCGATCCTGCCAGTTCTGCGACGTCCCGACCGGGCGGCCGCTGCCACCCGACCCCGACGAGCCCGCGCACGTCGCGACGATGCTGGCCGAGCTGGGGCTGCGCCACACCGTGATCACGTGCGTCGACCGCGACGATCTGGCCGACGGCGGCGCCGCGCACTGGGCGGCGACCATCCGCGCGGTCAAGCAAGCGAGCCCGGAGATGGTGCTCGAGGTGCTGACCGGCGACTTCAAGGGCGACACCGGCGCGGTCGACGTCGTGCTCGACGCCGCGCCCGACGTCTTCGCGCACAACCTCGAGACCGTGCCGCGGCTGTCGCGCCAGGTGCGCGTGCAGGCCAGCTACGCCCGATCGTACGCCATCCTCCGCCACGCCAAGGCGCGCGGCGCGATCACGAAGACCGGCCTGATGCTGGGGCTGGGCGAAGAGACCGACGAGCTGCGCACCGTGTTCCGCGAGCTGCGCGAGATCGGCGTCGACATCCTGACGCTCGGGCAGTACCTGCGGCCGTCGCCCAAGCACCTGCCCGTCGCCCGCTTCGCGCCGCCGGACGAGTTCGCGGCCCTGAAGCAGGAGGCGCTGGCGATGGGCTTCCCGCACGTCGAATCGGGACCGATGGTCCGATCCAGCTACCACGCCGACGGCCAGCGCGACATCGTGCTGGCGCTGCGGAACCGAGCCCAGTCGACCGGATGATTCCGTATTTCGACGGGCACCTGTTCGACCTGCCGTTCCCCAAGTGGGGGCCGATCCCGATCCACATGTTCGGCGTGCTGGTCGCGCTGGGCGTGATCATCGGCGATCGGATGGTCGTGATGCAGGGACGCCGGCGCGGCCTCGACGACGACGACGTCAAGTACCTGAACGCGCGCATCGTCGTCGGCGGGTTCATCGTCGCGCACCTGGTTTCGGTCATCTTCTATTTCCCGGAACGGATCCGCGAAGACTGGCGGGTGCTGATCAATCCGTTCGCCGGGCTGTCGTCGTTCGGCGGCTTCCTCGGGGCGTTTCTGGCGTTCCTCTACTTCACGAAGAAGGCGGAGGTCGACCGCCTCCGCTACGCCGATTCGGTCGCGCTGGGGCTGGCGATCGGCTGGATCTTCGGGCGCACCGGCTGCTTCACCGCCCACGACCATCCCGGCCGCCACGTCAGCGCGTCGTTCTTCCTGTCGGTCGCCTACCCCGACGGGCCGCGCGTCGATCTCGGCCTGTACGAGCTGCTGTTCACGATCGCCATGACCGCGATCCTGTTCACCTACAACCGGGTGCCGCGCCCGCCGGGCCGGATCATCGCGCTGGCGGCGCTGATGTACGCGCCGGCGCGCTTCGTGCTCGACTTCTTCCGTGCGACCGACGTCGCCCGCCCGGACCAGCGCTACGTCGGGCTGACGCCCGCGCAGTGGGCGTGCCTGGCGACGGCGGTGCTCGGCCTTCATCTCTGGCGCCTCGGCGCGAAGCCGCCCGCCCCGCCGACGCCGCCCGCGCCGGAGCCCCCGCCAGCCGCGGATCAATCGGGCGCGCCGCCGCCCTGAGGAGGTTGCGGACCCGCCGCATCGCGGCCGCCCGCGGCTTTTCGTCACTTGCCCGTGAGCGCCTCGGGGGAGACACTGGCCGGCATGAAGATTCGCTTAGGGGGGCCGGTGTCTATTCTTATCGCAATCACCTTGGCGCCGATCCTGTCGGCGTGCAGCAGCAGCAGCGGCAGCTGCGGCAAGGTGCAGCCGTGCGGCGGCGACATCGTCGGCGACTACAACATCACCGGCACCTGCGTGAACAATGGGACCATCGCCATGCAGATTGCGCAGTACTTGCCCAACTGCCCCCAGCTGACCGCGAAGCTCTCCAGCTTCAATGTGACCGGCACCGAGTCCTTCAACGCGGACATGACCTACAACGCGGACGAGATGGTGACGGCCTCCGGGCTGGCGATGGTCCCGCCCTCCTGCCTCATGTCGAGCGGCATCACGCTCACCTGCGCGGAGCTCGACCTCCTGCTCCAGCAGCTGATCGCCACCATGCCGGGGCAGCTGCAGGCGGCGCATTGCACCGGCAGCACCACCTGCTCCTGCAGCTTCGTCCTCGCACCGATGCACCTCCTCCAGTCGGGCACCTACACCACGTCGGGCACGAACCTCACGTTGATGGCCAGCGACGGCACCTACGCCGCCGACCAGTACTGCGTCCAGAAGAACGAGCTGCACCTCGTCACGGTGAACGCGACCATGCCGATCGGCGCGATGGGCCAGGTGAACATCGACTCCGACACCGTGGAGACGAGAAAGTAGCGCGGCGTTCCGTTCGGCAGCCGCTCGATTCACGACACGAGTGCGTGATCTCGACCGCGACCTCTGCGTGCGCACCGTGACTTGCTCGCGCGCGGCGATCGCCGGAAGCTCAACGCATGACGTTCAACAAGCACATTGTGAAGGTGGTCGTTTTCGCGTCGGTGCTGACTCCAATCGTGTCGGCGTGCGGCGGTAGCAGCGGAAGCTGCGGCAAGGTCTCGGCCTGTGGCGGAGACGTGGTGGGGAACTACAACATCAGCGCCGGCTGCATCAACAACGCCGCGCTCAACATGCAGCTGGTCGCCAACTGCCCGGGCGCGACCGCCAACGCATCGGGGGTGAAGGTTACGGGCAGTGGTTCATTCAACGCCGACCTGACGTATTCGACCACCGAGACGCTCACCGCCTCGTTCTCCGAGACGATCCCCGCATCGTGCCTGACGACCACGTCGAACGGCATCACGATCACCCTGACCTGCGCGCAACTCGACCAGGCGATCCAGCAGTTGGTTCAGCAGGATCCCACGACCATCCAGTCGGCGCACTGCGCCGGCGCGAACTCTTGCACCTGCTCGTTCGTGTTGGCCGGGCAGACCACGACGGAAATGGGAACCTATACGACGCTCGGAACGACAATCACGATGACCTCGAGCACCGGCACAGTCACGACCGATTCGTACTGCGTTCAGGGCAAGGACCTGCACGTCATGTCCTTCGACATGACGATGCCGATGGCCAGCGCCCAGGCGGACATCGTTTTCACGAAGATCTAGCCGGCGGTCATGCCATCTCGTCTTCGGCGCGCGCGATCAGATCTTCGTATCGGCGCCGCTCGGCCACCAGGTCGCATTCACCCAGGAACGCCGAGTAGCTCATGAAGGCGGTCAGGTACGAGAGATCGCGCGCCCAGTCCGGCAGGTATTCGGGCGCGGCGGCGATCCCTTCGCGCACGAGCCGCCCGAACAGCGGCACGTCCTCGACGTCGATCTTGCCGGCGAAGAACAGCGGCACGTAGTCGAGGTGCCCCTTGACCAGCGCGACGCGCAGGAAGTTCGTGACGCGCAGCAGGCCGTCCAGGTAGCAGACGTCCTTGGTAAACGGCGCGCCGCCCTCGACCAGGCCGCCGCGGCAGACGCGCCGTGCGCAATCGTAGGCGGCCGATTCGTCGTGGCCGTGCGCGAGGAAGAACTGGTACAGCTCGCAGAAATCGGCGCCGTCCTCGGCCATCTTGATGGCCAGCGTGCGATCGGCGAGGCGCCGCATCCGTTCGATGCTCATCGACTGGGTCAGGAACTCGGTCAACACCGCCAGCCCCTCCTGCGTCCCGGTGGTGCGCGGCGACGGATAGCCGATGAACGACATCACCGGCTGGGCCCGGCCGTTCAGCGCGGTGGCGACGTGGACGTGGCCCTCGTGGAACTCCAGCTGCGCCAGATCGCGCCGCGAGAACCGTCCGCCCCGCTTGATGCGGACGCCGTCGACGCCGGCGGCCGCCTTCGATGCGATGTCGTCCACCAGCTCGACGCGGATGTCGATCCCGGGGAAGAAGCGCGCGAAGCGCTCCGCCAGCAGCGGCACCACCTCGGCCGCCGTGTAGACCAGCTCGTCGAGCGGGCTCGGGATCGGCGCCCGCCCCGCGACACCGTCGACGACCTGGGTGAAATGCTCCGCCAGGTCCAGGTTGGTGGTCTTGCGGTCGGCGGTCAGGCTGGCCGGACGACCATACAGCTCGACGGCGTGATGATAGAAGTCGCGCGAGCCGACCGCCGCCAGCATGCGCGCCGCCGTGGCGAACGCGTCGCAGGTGTCGCGCAGGAAGTGCTCGATGGCGTTGTCGCCCGGCACCATCGCCTTGAGCTCGCGAAACCGCGTCTCGGCGTCGGCGATCTCGGGCGGCACCCGGTACACCGGCCGCGGCAGCTCCCGCCCCTTGCCCGCCACGAAGGCCCGCTCGACGGATTCGTCCCAGGCGAGCAGCCGCAGCACGCGAATCGGGCGCTGCGCCTCCAGAATCCGCGCCGCGACCTCGCGCAGAAGCTCGATCGTGCGGGGTGAGAGCGTCGTCGCCTCCTAGGCGATCCCGACGCGCGTGCCCGGCGGCACCGAGAAAGTGATCCAGGCGTTGCCGCCCACGACCGCGCCCTTGCCGATCACCGTGTTGCCCCCCAGGATGGTCGCGTTGGCATAGATGGTGACGTCGTCCTCGATCGTCGGGTGGCGTTGCTTGCCGGCGGCCGTCGCCGCGCCGCTGCGGTGGCGCACGGACAGCGCGCCCAGCGTCACCCCCTGGTACATCCGGACCCGGTCGCCGATCCGGCACGTCTCGCCGATGACGATGCCGGTGCCGTGGTCGATGAAGAACGACGCCCCGATGGTGGCGCCCGGGTGGATGTCGATGCCCGTGCGCGCGTGCGCGTATTCGGTCAGCATGCGCGGCAGCACCTCGGCGCCCAGCGCCAGCAGCCGGTTGGCGACGCGGTAGATGGCGATCGCATACAGGCCCGGATAGCAGGCGACGATCTCGTCGATGCCGCTGGCCGCCGGATCCGCGTCGAACGCCGCCAGCACGTCCTTCGCCAGCCGCGCCCGCACGTCGGGCAGCGCCGCCAGCAGCTTGGCCGTGATCGCCGCCGCCCGCTTCTTGCAGCCATCGGCGCGCCCGGCCTCGTGCAGCCGGTGAAGGCCGAGATGGATCGCCGTCTCCAGGCGGGGCTCCAGCGCGGCGATCGTCCGCGCCACGTGGCCCTGCAGCCCGTCGCCGTCGGTTCCCATCCGGTGCGATTCGGGGAACAGCACCTCGAGCAGCTCGTCGACCACCGCACGGATGTCGCGGCGCGAAGGCAGCGGCCCCTCGGCGGCCAGCCCCGCGCGCAGGCCGCCCGCCGCCGACAGGACCTGGCCGGCCAGCCGGTAATGAGCGTCCACGCTCTCGATAGCGCCGCGCGCAACCTCGGCGCTACGAACGCGCTTCGGTGCGGCAGCCAACTTGCGGGCCATGCCTGAGGTTACACCGACGGACGCTGACGCGCGATCTGCGCCGCCAGCTTGGACATCACCTCGGCGTGACGTGCCTCTGGAACCGTCACCCGCGTCGGCATGCCGCCGCCGAGATCGAACATCTTCACGAAGTCGAACCCCGATTCGAAGTCCGCCGCGATGGTCAGCGATCCCGAGTCGCGAACGACCGCCACCGGCGCCCGCTCCTGTCCGAGCAGCAGAAGCTCGGTCTTGTCGTAGGGCTTGCCGCCCGCCTCGACGTAGGCGACGCCGTCGCTGATCCGATAGCCGTCCGCCAGGCGGCGGCTCTCGTCGAGCAACGGGTCGATGAGGCGCGCCGCCTCCTCGATCTCGTCCCACAGCACCGGCGCCTTCGTGCGCGCCACCAGATACTGGATCACCCGGTGCTTCAGCGTCTCGTCGCGAAATCGCGCGCGCAGCGCCCGGTCGATGCGCGCCGCGATCGGCCCGGGCTGACCGCGCCGCGTGTCGACCGCCCGCGCGTCGGCATCCGCGCCGTCGTAGGGCTCGACCCCGCCCAGCACCCATTTGGCGCCCGAGTAGATCCCGTCCAGATCCAAATGCATCGCGACGGTGTCCACTGGTCCCGCCATCCGCACGACCTCAGGCGTCACCAGCTCGGGGCAGGCGCCGTGCTGGGCCTTGGTGGTCAGGATGAAACGTGGATCGCCGGCGTAGTCGACGTGGCGTTCGTGATCGTGGTGGTCGACCCACGCCGCCAGGCGGCTGCCGAGGCCGGTGATGAACGGCAGCGTCGTCTTCTCGAACGATGCGCCTCCCCCTTCGCTGGCGAACGCGATGTCGAGGACCGCGACCCGCCCCTCCAGCTTCGACGCGGGCGGCAGCGTCCGCGGCGTCAGGAACGCGAAGCGCGGCAGCGTCGGAGGCGGTTTGCTGGACAAGGCGGAAGGAAGATAGCCGAGTTTCTCTCGGACGCCCGTCTCAAGGGGCGTCGCAGTATCCGAAGTTGGGGCTGCCCGGAGCCGGCTTGCAGACCTGTGACGCCGGGCAGTCCATCCCGCCGATCGCGCAGGTCTGGAAGCACTTGGCCGCGCCGATCTGGATGCAGCGATAACCGGCAATGCAGGAATTGTACGGCCCGCAGCCCGTGCCAGGCAGTCCCGCTCCCTTGCAGTCGCACACGGTCTCGCCCGTGCTGGTGATGTAGCAGCCGAGCGCGCTGCTGCCGCACTCGCCGCTGTCACCGACGGGGTTCGTGCAGGGCTTGGCCGGCGGTTCGCAAACCGTCAGGTTGGTGGCGCCTCCGTCGATGGCGTCGTCCACCGGGACGTCGCAGGCCTGCCCCTGGCAAACGCCTTGATTGATGTTGCTGCCGACGCCGCAGTAGCGAAAGCAGCGCGCGACGCCGCCTCCGCAGTCGTTGAGGCAGACGTTCCCCGCCGCGCAGTCGTCAGAGGTCGCGTTGCAAAGGTCTCCGGCCTGCTTGCTCCCGGGCGGCGTGCACATCAGCGCCTTGCCGACCAGGTTGCAGCGCCCACAGGGGCAACCGCTCTGGCAGACCGGATCGCAAGGGCTGTTGGATGGGCCCGTGCAGATCGGGTTTATGTGCGGCACCGAAGCCTGACACGCCTGCTCGGGCCCGCTGTGGCATCTCCCGTCGGAGTGACACTGAAATCCCTCCGGGCACTTCGTTCCGGCGTCGGCGCACAGAAGGCCGCCGTCCTGGACGTTGGGCTTGTAGCAGCGCACGCCCGCAGCGACGAGAACGACGGCCGCCACTGCCAGCCCTCGAGATCGCCAGGTCGTCATCGACTCAGAGACAATACCCGAAATTCGGGTTGGACACCGTGCCGCGCGGGACGCCCAGGTACGGGTGACAGACCTGCCCGTTCGAACAATCGTTGCCGGCATCCAGATTCAGCCGGCAGGCCTGCAGGCAGATGGGGTTCGGGGGGCCGAGGTCGACGCAGGCGAGGCCCCGGTTGCACTCTCGCGAGCGGTTACACGGTCCATTCGGCCCGCTGGCGCCCATCGGACAGTCGCAGATCGTGTGCGCGGGACTGGCCGAGGAGATGTAGCAGGACATGGTACCGGTGGTCGGCCCGCAACCCGTGTTCTGGTTGCTGGCCAGCGGAACGCAGCTGTCGACGAACGGCACGTCGCAGACCTTCTGGCCGGTCGCGCCACCGTCGGGGCTGACGACGTCGCGGCTACAGGTCGAATTGGTGCAATCGCCGTCGCCCTTGCAGAACTTGAAGCAGCGCGAGAAGCAGCTGTCCTGGATGCAGACCAGCCCCTGGCCGCAGTTGTCGGTCTGGCCGGCGAGCCCGAGGGAGTCGATGGAACAGGCCTCCATCACGGCCTTCGGGTAGCCGGCCATGCGCGGCTGGTTGCAGGTGAGCGTTCCGGCCGTGTTGATCGAACATTTGTCGCGGCAGCCGTTGCAGCCGCTCTGACAGGCCGGATCGCACATGCCCGTCCCCGGCGTGCAGCCCGCCACCGGCTGGAAGCAGTCCTGCCCCTGATCGCTCGGCACGTCGCCGACCTCGGGTGCATCTGACGCGTCCGACACGGGCATCTTGTCCACACCACCGTCCGACGGATGCCGCTTGCAGAACCCGTCGCCGGAGTCGCAGGTGAATCCGTCCGGGCATCGCTTCGCGCCGGCGGTCATGTTGCACTTCAACCCGCCGTCGACGACGGCAGGCTTGAAACAGGCCAGCGGCGCGGCGGCGGCGAGCAGCAACGCGAGCGGCGGAACGAAACGCAAAGCCGATCGCCGCCAGGTTCTCATCCGGCCCTCAGAACTGCAGCCGGGCGCCGCCGCCCACGAGCCCGCTCGAGACCCACGGGGTGACCGAGAGGCGTGCGACCGGCGTCGCCGGCTTTTCCGTCGCTTCGGACGAACCGCCCGAGATCAAGACGATCGCGCCCGCGACGGCGACGACCGTACCGCCGATGCCCAGCGCGATGGCAGCGATGTTTGCGTTCTTCCCGGCCGTCTCGACCGCCGGATCGAAGGTCTTGGCCATTCCGCCGTTCGCGCCTGCCATCGAATCACGCGTCAGCTGGTCGCCCTTCTGGCGGGCCTGGTAACCCTCGTAGGCGGCCACACCGCCGACGACCAGGCCGGCGCCGATCAGGCTCCAGCCGACGACCGCGCGCGCGTGCGACGGCTCCGGGGCCGGCGGAGGCGGCGGTGGCGGCGGCGTCACCACCGGGGGCGGTGGCGGCGGCTTGACCTCGACGATCGGCGGCGGCTTCGTCGGCGGCGGTGGAGGAGGCGGCGGCGTCACCGGCTCGAGCTTCCTCTTCTGCTCCGCCAGCTTCTCCTGGTCGGCGATCTTGCGCTCGACGTCCTCCCGGTTCCGGGCGCTGGGCATTCTCTGCAAGAAGCGGCGGTAATAACGGACGGCCTCGGCTGGCTGATCGGCCAGGCGGTAGGCCTGGGCGATGTTGTAGAGCATCGGCGGATCGCCGCTGATCTCGTACGCCTTCTGGTACTCGTCGATCGCCTCCTGGTACTTCTGGAGATCGTAGGCGCGGGTGGCGCGCTGATAGTGCAGCTTGACCTCATCCTTCTGCGCCTGGGTCATCTGCGCTCGAGCTGGCCCGGCCGCCGCCATCAGGGCCAGCCCTGCCAGAACCGAAACCAGCACCGCGCTCCCCGCGCGCGATCCACTCCGCCGGTGGCGACCAGGAAAAACGCGAAATCCCCGCGTCATGACAATCAATTTTGCCTCTGGGAGGTTAAGCGCTGCAGATCGTGATCAGCGTAGGCATACAATAACCTACCTTGGTGCCAGCCGTAAAGAAATGCCCCTCGCACCTCGCTTAGATCCGCCAACGTTTCATATCGGCTCGCGCGAATTGGAACGCCGGGAGGAAGGAACTGTTCCGTTCGTTCGACCGGACCCGAAGAGACCCCCGGGCCGCCAAAATGTTGTAGGGTGCAGCGAACTTCTCCACTTGTCCTCATCCCGAGGAGGTCCCGGATGCGAGCCCAGCCCCTGCCGCGCAGCGTTGCCGCCCATCACGCCATTTTCGCCGCCGTCTCGTTCGTCGGGTTGGCGGCCGTCGCGTCCTGTACGAAGAGCGACCAGCCGTCGGGGCCGACCACCTGTTGCGACCAACCGAAGATTCCGGCCGGCATCCCCGCCTTCACCGTCGTGCGCGATGAGGTGACCGGACCGAGCGACGGCCAGGACGTCAAGCTGCACGTCGCGCTGAAACAGAAGACCCACCGCGACGACATCTATCCCGCGCTGCAGTTCCTCTATCGGTACGCGATGACGCGCAAGACGTTCGAGCCGACCACGTTCTCGGGCGCGTTCTACACGACCGAGGGCGAAGCGCAGACGGGCGGCAATCCGATCGCAAAGATCTGGCGCGAGCACGGCGACAAGGGCCCGAAGTGCGAGAACAACATCAAGTACGAGTTCTCCGAGGAGGTCGGGCGGGCGTTCCAGTGGAGCTTGAACCGCGCCGAGGTGGAGAACCTCGACGACAGCTGCCACCTCGAGGTCAAGAAGAAGGTCGCGCGCTTCGACGACAAGTTCACGCACAAGCCGACGATGAAGGTCGACGAGGCCAAGAAGGCCGTCGAGGTGACGTACCCGTACCTCGACACCGGCAAGGATGAATACGTCGCCAACCTCGACTTCAACAGCGCGATGACCTACTGGGCCGAGTTCACGACGACCATGTTCGGCAAGGCGCCGGAGCTGCAGCAGGTGACGTACACCGGTCTGCTCAACGATCAGCCGGCCCTGAAGATCACCACGAACCGGCAGCAGTTCGACGCCAAGCTCTCGACGGTGCAGGAGACGATCGCGTCGTACTCGGCGATCACCTTCGCCAAGCTCGGATTGCACAAGATCGACGACAAGGGCGCCAAGAAGGACCAGGAGAAGCACAAGACCGAGGTCTACCGCGCGGCCCTCGCCACCCTGCCGAAAGACCAGGTGATGGTGTCGGCGAAGCTGAAGTAGACGCTCGCGGGATCAGAAGCGGGGCAGCTTGAAGACGCCGAAGCCGTAGAGCAGCCCCGCGATCCCGAACGCCAGCGAAACCAGCGCCGTGATCGTGGCGCGGTTGATCACCTTCTGCAGGGGCGTCTCGCGTTCGCCGCGCGGGCGGACGAAGATCTGCGTGACACCTGCGATGATCAAAATGATGCTGCAGATAACGAGGAAGCGGGGAAACACCGCGGCCGCGTTCATTCGACCCCGCGTCGCGCCAGCTCTTCGTACAGCGCCATCAGCCGGCGGGTGATCGGGCCTGGCACGCCCGCGCCGACCGGGCTGCCATCGATTGTCGTGATCGGCAGAACGCCGCGCGTGGCGCTGGTCAGGAACGCCTCGTCCGCGCGGCGCAGCTCATCGGGCTGGATGCGCCGCTCGGTCAGCTTGATGCCAGCGCCGCGCGCCAGCTCCAGGACCTTCGCGCGCGTGATGCCGTCCAGGATCCCGACGTCGGGCTGCGGCGTCCAGACCTCGCCGCCCACCACCGCGAACACGTTGCTGGTCGAGCCTTCGGCCACGCTGCCGTCGCCCGCGCACAGGATCGCCTCGTAGGCGCCGCTCGTGCGCCTCGCCTCGCCCAGCGCCAGCACGTTGTTCAGATAATTGCCTGATTTCACCGCTGGATCGATGGCGCGCGGGCTGTTGCGGTGGACCGAGACGATCGCCACCGCGACGCCCTTCTCGAACATCTCGGGCGTCGGCGCGCCGAGCGGGAAGGCGATGACGACCAGCCGCGAGTCGTCGCAGCTGGCCGGGTCCAGGTCCAGCTTGCCGACGCCGCGGGTCAGGATGACGCGCACCCGCGTCTCCGGGTTGCCGGCCGCCGCGATCGTCTCCGCGATGGCGGTCTCGATCTGCGCGCGCGGCGGCACGCGCAACCCGATGCGTCGCGCGGACCGTTCCAGCCGATCCAGGTGGTCGCGCGCCGCGAACAGCCGCCCGTGCATCGTCCCGATCGTCTCGTAGACGCTGTCACCGTAAAGGAACCCGCGATCCAGCACCGACACCTTGGCTTCTTCGGGAGGGCGAACGGCACCGTCGATGTAGACACGAATGGGCATGGCGGCCAGAGAACCTACACTATGCGTGCCAAATTTCTCGCCTATTCCTCACGTTCGCTGCGTGAGCTATTCTCCGGCTCGGAGCCCCTGTGAACATTCTTCGCGTCCGCTGCCGGAACCTCGAGGAGTTCGAAGAGCATTACCTTCCCGACGTCCCCAACGGGGGCGTTTTTTGCCCGACGACGACCGAGCTGTCCCCAGGCACCCCGGTCGTGGTCGAGATGGCCTGCGACGGCCTGCCCAACAAGGTCCTGATCCGGGGCATCGTCACGGCCTGGCGCCCCGCCCTGCCGCGCATGCGGGTCCGGGCGGGCGCGACCGTCGCGTTCGAGGCCGACGAATCGGCCAAGCGCGACTTCATGATCCAGACGCTGCGCGGCGAGCGACCGAGCACCCGCCGGCGCAAGCACACCCGCATCCCGATCGGCATTCCGTGCAAGATCCGGGTCGCGACCGGGCTCGAGGCCATCGGCGCCGAGCTGCGCGAGATCAGCGTCAGCGGCGGCCTGATCCTGGGGTCGCTGCAGCCGCCGATCGGCACGGACGTGGTCCTGGAGATCACGCCGCCCGGCAGCGAGGCCCCGTTCGATCTTTCCGGCCGCGTCGTCTACCATGCCGGCGAGAGTCAAACCGGCGTCCGGTTCATCTACCGCGAGGGCGGCGGCTCGCGCCGGCTGCGCGAGCTGGTTCGCCGTTTCAAGACGCTCTAACCGAAGGAGCTGGAGATGCGCAGGGCGTTCGTTGCATTGACATTGGGGATCACGTTTCTGGTGACGGCGCTGGGCGGCGCGGCGCGGGCCAGCCATTACGCGCTCGTGGACGTGCCACGGCTGGTCAAGCCGGGCGAAATCGATAAATTGAAGAAAGCCAACGTCGCCACGACCGAGGAGCTGCTGGCCAAGGCGGCCAAGGCGAAGGATCGCAAGGCGCTCGCGAAGACGACCGGGTTGTCGGCGGCGGACCTGCTGGCGCTGGCCAAACGCTGCGATCTCCTGCGCATCAAGGGGGTGGGCAGCGAGATGGTGCTGCTGATGGAGGCGGCGGGGGTCAAGAGCACCGCCGACCTGATCAAGACTGACGCGGCCAAGCTGATGACGGCGGTGACCGACGCCAACAAGACCGCGAAGATCACCGAAAAGCCTCCGACCGAACCGCAGCTGGCCGACTGGATCGAACAGGCCAAGAAGCTGCCCCAGGTCGTCGAGGCGAAGTAGAAATTCTGGAACGCCGCGACGCCCCCGGGCGGGGGCGTCCCCGAAAGCCCTGGAAAACCGGCCCGAACGGCGGTCGATTCGGTCAGCGACCGACGCGCGTCACGTTTCGGTTTTTCGGTGAAATTTGTTAGAGTCTGCGACTCGGCATGCCCCCAGTACGTGAATCGCTCGCCGTATCGGGTTCTTCTGGGCAGATACCCGCGGGGGCGACCGTCGGCGGACGTTTCCGTATCGACGGATTGCTGTCACAGGACATGGTCAGCCAGACGTACCGGGCGACCGACGTCAGCCACCGCAACGCCGCCGCGGTCCGCGTCATCCCGATGCGCGTGATCGGCGCCTCGGCGGCGCAGCTGGAGACCGACGTCGAGAACGCGAGCGCGCTGGTTCACAAGAACCTGATCGAGGTCCTGACCATCGGTCGCGAAGCCGATTTCTTCTACATCGCCAGCGAGCTGCTGGACGGCCAGACGCTGCGCGAGTTCATCGACGGCAAGCGCCGCGAGGGCCGCACGGTCTCCTTCCGGGGCGCGTGCAACCTCGTCACCCACATCGCCAACGGTCTCGAGCGCGCGGCCAGCACGATGCCGCACGGCGGGCTGAATCCCGCCACGGTCTGGGTCAACAAGGCCGGCCGCGTCAAGGTCGCCGATCTGGGGCTGGCGCGCACGCTGCCGGCGCTGGCCCGCCGGGGCGCGCCTGCCGGCGGCCCGGAGCACGCCTACCTGGCGCCCGAGCTGCTGGCCGGCGGTCAGCCGACGCTGTCCTCCGATGCCTATGCGCTCGGCGTGATCCTGTTCGAGGTGCTGACCGGGCGTCTGCCGTCGCCGCCGCTGCGAATCGCCGGGGCGGGCACCGACGCGCCGGCCGGCATCGATGCGCTGATCGCCAAGGCGCTGGCGCGTGATCCGGGCGCGCGGTTTCACTCGCCGATGGAGCTGCGCCAGGCGCTGGCCGCCCTGCAGTCGGGCGCGGCGAGCGGCGACTCCCAGGTCGGTGCGGCGCCGGTGCCCGCGGCTCCGGCGCCGCGCGCGGCCGAACAGCCGCGCGCCGCGGCGACGTTCGCGGCGCAGCCGGCCCAGCACCCGTCCCCGCCCCAGGCGCAACAGGCGCAGGCCCAGGCGGCGTGGGCCCAGGCACGCCAGCAGGCGGAGCAGGCCGCGCCCGCGCCGGCGCAGGCGCCCGCGCAGGACCAGGACGCAAGCTCGGCACCGGACGGCCGCCGCAGCACGTTCGGCCGTTCCTTCAACCTCGCCGAGGTCGCGGGCGGCGCCATCGACGACGCCCAGGAGCGGTGGTTGATCCAGAAGGACCGGCTCGACTTCGGTCCGTTCTCGCTCGCCCAGATCCGCGCCCAGATCCAGCGCGGCGAGATCGTGGGCGATCACATGATCGTCGACAGCGACACGGGCGCTCGCAAGAAGGTGAAAGACTTCCCGCTGCTGCGGGACTTCGCGCGCCATTCAGAACGGCAGATCGAGCAGAACCGCCGCGCTCACGCCGAGATTCGCCACGAGAAGTCCGAGAAGGTGAAGCGCACCTTCACGATGTTCGTCGTGCTCGTCGCCGTGCTCGCGGTCGGCGGCGCCGGCGCCTGGTATGTGCTGACCCGCAAGGCCGCGGACAAGACCACGATCGCGGAGCGCAGCGAGGACGCCGAGATCGACGCCTTCCTGAAAGAGGTCAAGGTCAGCTTCCAGAAGGTCAGCACGGTGAAGAAGGGCAGCGGCCACCACGGCGGCGGCTCGACGGCCGGCGACGGCGACTTCAGCAACGACATGAACTTCGGCGACGCGAGCAAGCACGGCTCGGGCGGCGACGAGACGCTGGACGATCAGGTCATCGAAGAGGTGATGTCGAAGCACTATCGCGGCCTCATCCCCTGCCTGATGCACTCGGGCAGCCAGGACATGAGCGTCGACTTCGTCATCCGCGGCACGGGCAAGGTCTCGGCGGTCAAGGTCAACGGCCAGAAAGGCGGCTCGTTCGCCAACTGCGTCCTCGGGCGCATGCCGACATTCCCGAAGTTCAACGGCAACAAGACGATCGCCAGCTGGTCGATGTCGATCCGCCGCTAGGGCTCCGCTCGCCTTTGGGTTGAGGGGGCCGCGGTCTGTGTGTGCCCCTCCGTGCTCAAACAGTCCTCGCGGGTCGGTTCCGGATCTGCTCGGCGAGCTCAGTAGACCGCTGCGGAACTGCGCGCGGAGGGGCACACACAGCCCACGTCCTTCTCAACCCGACGTTTCGCTACGCCTTGAACGGACAGTTCTCAGGTCCGATCCCCTCGCCCCGCGAAGCGGGGAGAGGGTTAGGGAGAGGGGCCAGCGCTTACCGGAAGCCGGCGGAGCGTTCTTTGTGCTGGGTGGCGGCGGCCAGCTTGAAGCCCAGGATGTCTTGATAGGCGAAGGCGAAGCGTTCGTCCTTCGCGGTGGACAGCGAGACGTAGGTCTCCTTCAGGTCCACCCGCACGACCCGCGCGACCGCCAGCAGCTCGCCCGGCGAAGAGACGAAACATGTCGCCTCCCGCTCCTCGCCGATCTTGAACGTCCCGCCGCGGCCCTCGGCGCCCTCCCCTTCCAGGATGCTGACGATGATCTCGCGTGTCATGTCGGATGCGGCAAAGCATAGTCGATCGCTATACTCACGTCGATGCCGTCGATGGCGATCGCGCTCTGTGCGCTGCTCTCCTTCGCCGACGCCGACTTCGGCTGGCCCGACACCATCGAGGTGGCCGCGCGCGACGCCGCTGACCTGCCCGACCCCCAGCGCCTGCGCGCGATCGAGCGATTGACCGCGCGCGCCGGCGACCGCGCCTTCCCCGCCCTCGTGCCCCTGCTGTCCGATCACGATCCCAGCATCCGCCTGTTCGTGGGGCGCCGGCTCGGGCGCGCCGGCGTGCCGGCCGCCATCGAGGCGGCCACCCACTGGATCTCCGCGCCCGACGTACCGCTGGTCGACCGCCAGTTCGGCCTCGAGGTGCTGCGCGAGGCGCCGGTCCTGACGGACGACGCCCGTCAAGCGCTGGCGCGCGCGCTTCGCGATCCCGACGCGGTCGTCCGCATCTCGGCGCTCGACGCGATCGAGCGCCACGACGACCAGACGCTGCTGCCCGCGGTCCTCTCCGTGATGGACGACGACAACCGCGAGGTCCGCGTCCACGCGATCCGCGTCGTCGCCGGCAAGAAGGATCCGCGCATCGCGCTGGCCCTGCTGTCACGCACCGAGGACGCCGATCGACAGGTGCGGGCCGATGCCGTCCGCGCGCTGGGATCCCACCCGCGCGCGACGCCGGCGCTGATGCGCCTGATGGCCGACGCGACCGACGAGGTGCGCCTCGCGGCGATGGACGCGCTCGCGACCTTGCGCGCGGACATCGCCGTCCCGTCCTTCATCGCGCTGGCGCGCCGGCGGCCGGCCGACGAGACGGCGCGCCGCGCCCAGCTCGAGCTCGGCAAGGTCGCGTCGCCCGCGGCCGTGGCGGCGTTGATCGCGCTGACCCGGTCGCCCCCGGTGTCGCAGGAGCTGCGGGCGGCCCTGCGCGCCGCCGGCGCGGCGGCGATCCCGGCGCTCGAGCGCGAGCTCGAGGGCGGCACGCCGGGCAGCGCGATGATCGCGGCGACGACGCTGGGTGAGATCGGCGATCGCCACGCCACCACGCCCCTGTGCGCGGCCCTGGAGCGGCGCGCCGAGCTGGCGCCCGTCGCGCTGGACGCGCTCGCGCGTATCGCCGATCCGGCGGCGATCCCGACCCTGGTGCGCGCCGCCGAGTCGACCGATCTCGAGACGCGCCGCCGCGGCTACACCGCGTTGTTGGCCCTCGGGGATGCGCGCGCGACGGTGGTCGTCGCGCGCGGGCTGACCGATCCGGACGGCCACGTGCGCGTGCTGTCCGCGCGGCTGGCCGCCGCGCTGGCGGTGCCGGCGTCGACCCCGCTCGCGGCCCTCCTTCTCGACGGCGACCATGATGTCAGGCGCGCGGCCGCCGCCGCGCTGGCGGCCGTCGCCGCGCCGGCGCCCTCCCTCGTCACCACGATGCTCGCGGCGATCACGAAACCGGACGCGCCGGCGCGCGACGACGACGAATGGTGGGCGATCGGCGAAGCGCTCGAGCGCGCGTCCGGGCCGGCCGACGCCGCACGTCTGGCGGTGGCGTGGCAAAACGCGCGCGGGCCCGAGCGCGCCGGCCTGGTGCGCGCCCTCGCCGTCGCGCAGGCGGGGCGCCCGCTCGACAGCGGCCTGGTGCTGCAGCTCATCGACGGGCTCGTCGGCGAAGGGCTGCTCCCGATTGCGACGGCGGAGGCGCTCGCGGCAAGTGCGATCCCGGCGCCGGCGCGCCCCGCTTTTGCGCGTCGATTTGCCGACGCCGCGCCCACGATCCGCGCGCGCCTCTGCGAAGTGGTCGCGCGGATGCCGGAGGGGGCGGGCTGGCTCGCCGCGCTGATGCGCGCGCACGACGAGACCGACGAGGTGCGGGCCGCCGCGGCCTGGGCGGCGCGCGGGCTCGATGACGGCGACGCGCGCGACGCGCTGGCCGCCGCCGTGCGCGACGACGTTCCGGTCGTGGCGGCGAACGCGCGCGCCGCGCTGGCCCTGGCCCGCCGACCGCGATCGCTGATCTGGGCGGGCGCGCGGCTGCGCACGCCCGACGGCGCGCCGGTCGCCGGCCGCTGGGTCGAGATCACCGTCGCGAGCGGCGAGCCGGTCTGGGCGGTGACGGACGATGCGGGCGCCGTGCGCGTGTTCGGCCTCCCCTCCGGCCCCGCGGCGCTGCGGGTGCCGCAGGCGAACGTGAAGAACGAATAGCGGCGATGGTCGAGGCGATCGCGAGCGGAAGATCGCCGGCCACCACGCCGTCGCCCAGCGCCGGCGCCAGCGATTCGCCCGCGCGTCCGTGCACGTAGACCCCGACCTGGGCCGCCACGAGCGGCTCCGCGCCTGACGCGAGGAGCGCGCCGACGACGCCGCACAGCACGTCGCCGCTGCCGGCGGTCGCCAGCGACGGGCAGGCGATCGGGCTGACGAACGCCTCGCCGTCGGGCGCGGCGATCACCGTGCGCGCGCCCTTGAGCACGACGACAGCGCGCGCCGCCGCGGCCAGCCTCCGCGCATGACCGAGGCGATCGGCCTGCACCTCGCCGGTCGCAATGCCGGCGAGGCGGCCCATCTCCGCCGGGTGAGGCGTCAGCACGCGCGCCGCCGGCGCCGGTGCCAGCACAGATGCGGCATCGGTCCCCAGCGCGTTCAACGCGTCGGCGTCCAGGACCATCGGCTGTGCCGCCGTCGACGCGAACCGCCGGACCGCGGCGCGCATTCCGTCTCCCGTCGGGATCCCGGGCCCGATCGCGATCGCCTGGGCGCGCGCCGCCAGCGCCGTCAGCGCCGCCACCGCCTCTTCCGGATCGATCTCGGCGCGGCTCGCGTAGCGGGCGGTCATCAGCTCGACGACCTTGGCGTCCAGCGCCGCCTGCCCCGCCGCCGTCGACGCCAGCGTCACCAGGCCCGCGCCCGCCCGCAGGCCGGCCTGCCCGACCAGCAGCGCCGCTCCGGTCTTCCCGGGCGAGCCCGCCACCACAAGCAGATGACCCGCGCTCCCCTTGTGGGCCGCGGCGCCTCGCCGGGGCAGGCGCGCCGCGACGCCCGGCTCGTCGAGCAGGTGGGTACGCGCGCCCGCGCCGTCGCCGACCACGATCGGAACGCCGAGATCGACGATCTCGACGCGCCCCACGGGCGCGTCCGCGTCCAGGACCAGACCCAGCTTGCGCGCGCCCATCGTCGCCGTCACGTCGGCGCGAAACACGGGCCCGCTGGCCCGCCCGCTGTCGGCGTCGAGGCCCGACGGAATGTCGACGGCCAGCTTGCGCCCGCG
>DATFXS010000041.1:0-13574 GCA_035315605.1 Polyangia bacterium | reverse complement strand
GGGCCTCGGCGCTACTGCCGGTGGCGCGGGAGGTGGCGTGGGTGGGCGGGGAGGTACGAACGAAGGCGGCACAGGAGGGGGCGGTGCTGGTGGCATGGCGCCAGGCTGCTCTCCGACCTGCACGCCCACGCAAATCTGTGTCGGCACGAAATGCCTGAGCAACGACGGCGAGAGTTGCACCATCGCGTCGCAATGCGCCTCGAACGTTTGCACGCCGTTCTATGTCGATGCCGACGGTGATGGATACGGCGCGGGCGCGCCGACGGGGTTCTGCGGCACTTCGACGCCGATCGGTCATGCGACGCAAGCGGGCGACTGTTGCGACGACTCTTCGTTTTCTGTCGCCAAATTGATCCATCCGGGGGCGGACTATCAGACGAGCAGCGCGAACGGTGCTTGCGGTATCACATGGGACTACGACTGCAGTGGAACCGTGGAAACCTCAAAATCGAATGGTCTATGCGCCTCCGCCAGCTATCCCCCCAACAATTGCATCACTACGCCTCGCAACTACTCAGCAACCGTATGCGGTATGAACGAAGCGACGAGCACCTGTATCAACTATCAGAACTCCTGCCAGTCGGTTCCGGGCAGCGACAACGGGCCGCTCGGTTGCAAGTGATCGCGAGTCGGCACGACTGTCGCAACCGGTACTACCAATCGATCATTTGTGTGAAGGTCGGGAATGCTTATAGACTGCGGACGATCGAAGAAAAGGAATGATGCTTATGAGAAACGCATACTCACGTATCCTGAGGGCCTCGGTGCTGGTGACGCTGTCGGTTAGCGCAGCGGTTGTGGCTTTCACCTCGAACTGCGGCGGTTCGGGCGGCATGCGCACCGGCGGTGCCGGCAGCACCGGCACGGGGGGCGGCACGGCCGGGACGACCGGCAGCGGTGGGACGACCGGCAGCGGCGGGACCGGCGGCACCGGCACCGGGGGCACCGGCAACACGGGCGGCGCCAACAACAGTTGCTCGACCGATATGAACCTGACCTGCGGCGCCGGCAACGCGCTGGTGCTGTCGACGGGGCACGTCACCGACTTCGGGCCGACCGAATGGAGCGGCATGACCGGCCAGTTCTGTAACACGGACGGCCTGCGGGGCTCGATCTTCAGCTACTCGGGCGGCACGACGCCGCTCGACGGCGGCCCATCGTCGAACGGACAGGGCGTGGACACGACCGCTGGCAACTTCAGACTGACGCTGACCGCGGCGGGCATGAGCGCCTACGCGGGAGGCGGCATCGCGTTCTTCCGCTGCGTCGATGTGTCGGCGTTCAGCGCGCTCAAGTTCACCGCCTTCCTGATGAGCGGCGACCTGACCGCGTGCAACTTCGTGGCGGAGCTGCAGACATTCGAGCAGCGCCCGACGACGCAGTCGCCGCCCGGCGGTTGCGATCCCGATGCGGGCAGCTGCTACAACTTCCCGAGCGCACCCGTGACGCTCACGAGCTCGATGCAGGCGTTCACGATCCCGTTCACGAGTTTCACGACGAGCGCGACGCAGATGAACCCGGCCCCGGGACAGATTGTCGGCCTGCAGTTCCAGTTCACCCCGATGGGCAACGACAGCGGCGCCGACCCCACGCCCTGCACCGCCGAGATCCGCATCGACGACGTCGACTTCGTCCACTAGCGCCATTCCCTCTCCCGCTCGGCGGGGAGAGGGTTAGGGTGCTTTAGGGTAAGGGCAGATCGCATGGGACTCGACGCCGTTGTCTATCGCAACGCCGCAGCATTGGTCAGGACGTACGGGGAGGACGCTCTTCTGACGGATCCGGTGACTGGGGAGGCGTACACAAACGCGACGAGCTCGCTGAAGCTGCCTCGAGACGTCACCGTTGCGGAGTCTCGGCGACTGGGCAATATCGCAGAGATTGGTCACATCAGGGATTTACTGGCTCGTAGGACGGGCGACGGTCACGGTCAGGAAAGCGTTGTCGCGAACATCGTTTCCTCCGGCTCGCATGCAGGGGACGTCATCACCTTGGAAGAATTGCCTCAGTTGGATCGAGAACTGATCCAGCTGGAGGCAGAAAACCTTCCGGAGTTGAAGCCATTCGTCGAATCACTTCGGGCGCTCGTGTCCGTCGCACGCCAAGAGGCCAGTCCGATCGTTTTCGTCTGACGAGGGCGGGATGGCGGCTCGATCTTGATTCGGCGATAGTTGCGCCGTGGCGGCTGATCCGCAGTCGATCCCGACCCCGCACCCGCTGTGGCGGCGCGTCCTGCGTGCGGCGCGCTGGGTGGGGTTGGCCGTCGCCGTCGTTCTCGCCGCGGTCGTCGCCGATGCGTGGAAGGCGCTCGGGCATCGCGCCGTCGGCGAGCGGCGGGCGCGGATGGAACGGTCGCCGCAGTGGAAGGATGGGCGGTTCGTCAACCCGCAGCCGCTCTGGACCGACAACTGGGGCGCGACCAAGTCGATGTTCCACGCCAGCGCGGACGCCAGCCCGCGACAGGCGCTCCCCGCCGAGCCGATCGATCCGGCCCGCTTCGCGACGGCGCCGGCGTCCGGCCTGCGCGTCACCTGGCTCGGTCACGCGAGCGCGCTGATCGAAATCGACGGCGCGCGCGTGCTGACCGACCCGGTGTGGAGCGAGCGGGCGTCGCCGCTCGGCTGGATCGGCCCGCGCCGCTGGTACCGGCCGCAGATCGCGCTCGCCGATCTGCCGCCCCTCGACGCGGTCGTCATCTCGCACGATCACTACGACCACCTGGACATGCGGACGATCGTCGCGCTCGCGGAGCGGCCGGGGACGACGTTCGTGGTGCCGCTCGGCATCGGCGCGCACCTGGCGTACTGGGGCGTGCCGGAGGCGCGCATCGTCGAGCTGGACTGGTGGGACCGGACGCGCGTCGGGCCGATCGAGATCGTCTGCGCGCCCGCGCGTCACGCGTCGGGGCGCAACCTGCTGTTCGACCGGGACGCGAAGCTGTGGGCGGGCTACGCGTTCGTCGGCGGGCGCCACCGGGTCTTCTTCTCGGGCGACACCGGCCTGCACCCCGGAATGCGCGACATAGGCGCGCGCCTCGGCCCCTTCGACCTGACGATGATCGAAGTCGGGCAATACAACCGCGCCTGGCCCGACTGGCACATCGGCCCCGAGCAGGCGCTGGTCGCGCATTCGATGTTGCGCGGCAAGGTGATGCTGCCGATGCACTGGGGGCTTTTCACGCTCGCGCCACACGGCTGGACCGAACCGATCGAGCGGGCCATCGCGGCGGGGGCGGCGGCGGGCGCGACGATCGTGACGCCGAAGCCGGGCGAGAGCGTCGAGCCCGAGGCGCCGCCGGCGATCGTCCGCTGGTGGCCGACGCTGCCCTGGAGCCCAGCAAGCGAGACACCGATCGTGTCGACGCAGGTCAACTGACGGGGAGAGGGGCCGTCAGCCCACGACGTCGAATTCGATCGCGAGCGGCGATTGGCCGGTCAGCTCGGCGCTGCGCGGGTCGGGCTGGCTGCCGCCGATCGTCGCGCGGAAGCGGCCTCGCTCGAGGACCCGCTGGCCGGCGTCGTTCACCAGCATCAGATCGCGCGGCGTCAGGTCGAAGCTGACGGTGTGCGCCTCGCCGGGGCCGAGGCGGACGCGCTGGAAGCCGCGCAGGTCGTGAACCGGGACGATGCACGACGCCTCCAGATCCTTGACGTAGAGCTGCACGACCTCGTCGCCCGGCACTTTGCCGGCGTTCTCGACGGTGGCGGAGACGGTGATGGTCTCGCCAGCGCGCATGCGCGCGCTCGACACGGCGATGTCGCTGTACGCGAAGCGCGTGTACGAAAGCCCGTAACCGAACGGGTAGAGGGGCGGCTTCTCCGCGTAGCGGTAGGTCCGTCCCTTCATGGCGTAGCTCTTGAAGTCGGGCACGTCTTCGATCGATCGCGGGAAGGTGATCGGCAGGCGGCCCGCCGGCGATGCGTCGCCGAACAGCACGTCGGCCACGGCCGCGCCCCCTTCGCCGCCCGGGTACCAGGCGTAGACGATCGCCGGCACGTGCTCCTCGGCCCAGGTCAGATCCAGCGCGCTGCCCGCCAGCACGCACAGCACGGTCGGTTTGCCGAGCGCGACGATCATCTCCATCAACTGTTGTTGCAGCCCGGGCAGCTTCAGATCGACCTTGTCGCCCGCCGCCTCGGAGTTGCCGGCGTCGCCCTGCTCGCCCTCGATGTCGGCCGAGAGGCCCAGGCACAGCACGACGACGTCGGCGCGCGCGGCGACGCTAACCGCCTCCGACAGGTTGCCGGCGCGGCCCAGGCCGTCGGTCTTCGTCCCCTGCAGCTTGCACCCGTCCGTGTAGGTCACCTTCGTCGACGGCGACACGGCGGCGCGGATGCCGTCGAGCGGCGTCACCGCGCGCGACGGGATGCCGAAGTAATTCCCGACCAGCACGTGCGGGTCGTAGGCGTTCGGCCCGATGACGGCGATGCGCCCGATGTCTTTCCGGAGCGGCAGCAGTCCGCCCGCGTTCTTCAGCAGCACGATCGATTCGCGGGCGGCCGCGCGCGCCAGCGCGTGGTGCTCGGGGCTGTCGTTCTTGTCATACGGAATGGATGCCCAAGGCACGCGCGCCGGCGGATCGAACATCCCCAGCTTCATGCGCGCCCGGAACAGCCGCTTGACGCAGACGTCCAGGTCGGCCTCGACCAGCAGCCCCTCCGCGAACGCGAACGGGATGTGCTCGTAGGTGCAGCCGCAGTTGAGGTCGCAGCCCGCCTTCACCGCCATCGCCGCCGATTCCTCCCACGACGTCGTCACCTTGTGGCTCTCGTGGAAGTCCTTGATCGCCCAGCAGTCGCTGACGACGTAGCCGCCGAACTGCCACTCGCCGCGCAGGATCTTCCCGAGCAACGTCGGGCTGCCCGAGCATGGCTCGCCGTTCGTGCGGTTGTAGGCGGCCATGATGCTCTCGGCCTGCGCCTCGGTGATGCAGGCCTCGAATGCGGGCAGGTACGTCTCGCGCAGGTCCTTCTCGCTCACGACGGCGTCGAAGCTGTGGCGCAGCCCCTCCGGGCCGCTGTGGACGGCGTAGTGCTTGGGCGTCGCGACTACCTTCAGGTACGTCGGGTCGTCGCCCTGCAGGCCCTTGCAGAACGCGACGCCGAGCCGCGCCGTCAGGTGCGGGCACTCGCCGTAGGTCTCGTGGCCGCGCCCCCAGCGCGGGTCGCGGAAGATGTTGATGTTGGGCGACCAGTACGTCAGCCCCTTGTACATGCCGTGATCGCCCTGGCGGAGGAACTCGTGGTGCTTCGCCCGCGCCTCGTCCGAGATCGCGACCGCGATCTCGTGCAGCCGCTCCGCGTTCCACATGGCCGCCAGGCCGATCGCCTGCGGGAAGACCGTGGCGACGCCGGCGCGCGCGACGCCGTGCAGCCCCTCGTTCCACCAGTTGTAGGGCGGGATGCCGAGACGCTCGATCGCCGGCGCCTCGTGCAGCATCTGCGTCGCCTTCTCGGCGACGGTCAGCCGGCCGACCAGATCGTCGACGCGCGCGTCGATCGGCAGGTCGGGGTTCTGGAACGGGAATTCCCAGGAAGGCATCGTGCGCGGCCCCTCACCAGCTGTGGACGGTCCCGTCCAGCCGGCGCGCCGTCGGCAGGTAGGCCGGGTCGTACGGGTGCTTCGCCGCCAGCGCCTCGTCGATGTCGACGCCCAGCCCGGCGGCCTCGCCCGGGTGCAGCGCGCCGTCGGCGAATTTGTAGGCGTGCGGGAAGACGCGATCCGTTTCGTCGGTGTGGCGCATGTACTCCTGGATGCCGAAGTTGTGGACGGCCAGATCGAAGTGCAGCGCCGCCGCCAGGCAGACCGGCGACAGGTCGGTCGCGCCGTGCGATCCGGTGCGCACCTGGTGCAGCTCGGCGAGGTGCGCGATCCGCTGAAGGTGCGTGATGCCGCCGGCGTGCACGACCGACGTCCGGATGTAATCGATCAGCTGCTCGCGAATCAGCTGCTCGCAGTCGTGAATCGACGAGAACACTTCGCCGACGGCCAGCGGAGTCGTCGTGTGCTGGCGGATCAGCCGGAAGCTCTCCTGCAGCTCAGCCGGCACCGGATCCTCCATCCAGAACAGATGATGGGGCTCCAGCTCCTTGCCGAGGCGGGCCGCCTCGATCGGCGTCAGCCGGTGGTGAACGTCGTGCAGCAGGTGGACGTCGGGGCCCAGCTGACTTCGTGCGCGCGCGAACAGCGACGGCACGACATTCAGATACTTCTCCGTCGACCAGCGCGCCTCCGGCGGCTTGCCTTTCACGGCCGGCTCGTAGGGCCGCTTGCCGTGCGCGACGCCGTAGGCGTCCGGGACGCCCGGGACGCCGCACTGGAGGCGGACCGCCTTGTAGCCCTGGCGCACGTAATCGGCGGCGGCCGCGACCGCGTCGTCGATCGTCTCGCCGTTGGCGTGGCCGTAGACCATGACGGCGTCGCGCGCCTGGCCGCCCAGCAGCTGGTAGACGGGGACGCCCAGCGCCTTGCCCTTGATGTCCCAGAGCGCGGTGTCGACCGCGGCGATCGCCGTCATCGTCACCGGGCCGCGCCGCCAGTAGGCGCCCTTGTAAAGGTAGTGCCAGGTGTCCTCGATCCGATGCGCGTCGCGGCCGACCAGCAGCGGGATGACGTGATCTTGCAGATAACTGGCGACGGCCAGCTCGCGTCCGTTCAGCGTCGCGTCGCCGAGGCCCGTGACGCCGCCCTCGGCCTCGATCTTCAGCGTGACGAAGTTCCGCCCCGGCGAGCAGACGATCACCTTCGCCGACACGATCTTCACTGGTTGACCCCGCTGGCCAGGTAGCCGCCGTCGACCACCAGGATGTGGCCGTTCACGAAGCCGGCCGACTCCGACGCCAGGAAGACCGCGGCGCCCGCCACCTCCTCGACCTTGCCGAAGCGACCGCCCGGCGTCCGCAGCTTGATCTCGCGGCCGCGCTCGGTGCCGTCGAGCACCTTCTGGTTCAGCGCGGTCCGGAACACGCCGGGCGCGATCGCGTTGACGATCACGCCGCGCGGACCCCATTCGACCGCCAGCGACTTCGTCAGCGCCCCGACCCCCGCCTTGGCGGCGCCGTACGCGGCGGTCTCGTGGAAGGCGACGAACGTCGTCAGCGACGCGACGTTGACGATCCGCCCGTAACCGCGCGCCAGCATCGGTTTGCCGAAGATCTGGCAGCCGCGCAGCGTGCCGGTCAGGTTCGTGTCCAGGTCCTCGGCCCACGACGCGTCGTCGTAGTCCATTACGGGCAGGCGCTTGGTCTTGCCCGCGCTGTTGACCAGGATGTCGACCTTGCCGAACGCGGCCAGGGTCGCGTCGCGCAGCGCCTCCAGCGTGTCGCGTTTGGTGACGTCGGCGCAGAGGCGCAGCGTCTTGCGCCCGGCGCCCTCGATGGCGTCGGCGGTCGCCGCCACTTCGGCCGCCCGCCGCCCCGACGCGACCACGTCCGCGCCCGCCGCCGCCAGTCCCAAGCTGATCGCCTGCCCGATCCCCGACGTTCCGCCCAGCACGACGGCGGTGCGGCCCTCCAGGCCTAGTGAAGAGGGCAGTGCAGAGGCAGGTCCGGCCACGCTCGAATGTCTACCACCACATGCTGGCCGACAGCGAGATCATGTCCTTGTCCGGCACGAAGTTGATGTTCTCCATCGGCGGATCGCCGACGCGGATCAGCGTGTTGGCGCCGTTGAACCAGTGCGAGTACTGCAGCACGATCTGGTCGGTCGACTGCCAGTCGCTGCGGAAGATGATGCGCGGCGAGACGACCGCGAAGTCGTACGAGCTGCACGACACGCCGGCGCAATCGGAGTGCGTGTCGGTCACCACCTTGTCGTAGCGGCCCGACACGGCCATCCACGGCAGGAAGCTGTAGGTGATCTCGGTGCCCGCCTTCCACTTCGTCACGCCGTCGTAGAAGCGCCCGTTCTGGTCATAGAAGTGATCGTCGCTGTTGGTGTGGACGACCATGCCGAACACGCTGACGAACAGATCGGGGCCGTCGCCCGAGAACGGGATCGGGTAGCTGATCAACTTGCCGATGCTGAGGTCGTACTGCCCGCCGATGATGGTCAGGTTGCCGTTACCGCTGCTGTTCGGGCCGAGGTAGTTCTGGATCAGGCCGGGGCCGCCGCGCGTGTTCAGGACCTGGATGATGCGGGAGAGCGTCGTCACGTTGCTGGCCTTCACGTAGGACGCCGCCCCGTAGAGACGGCCGAAGCGCGCCATGCCGAGGCCCACGTCGCCGCCGACGATGTCCAGCTTCGCGTCCGGCTGGCTGGTGTTGATCATCCCGGCCGTCACGACGTTGCTGGCCCGATCGTCCTGGCTCCAGGCGTGAAGGTAATGAAGCCCGAGGTTCGCGTTGACGAAGCCCGCCAGCTGGGTGGCGGCGCCCAGGTGGCCGTGGGCGACGAAGCTGGTCCCCTCGCTCGGGTTGGCGAAGTCGTTCCAGACGTCGGGCGTTGTGGCGGTGTTGGCCTTGTTGGTCTGGCCAGCCAGGCCCTCCTCGGCCAGCAGCACGACCCCGCCGAAGCGGGAACGCAGCGTGACCTTCTGGCCGACGCCGTTGATGCGCGCGATCAGCGGCGTGCCGTAGCGCCCTTCGTCATATTCACCGGTGGCGCCGTAGCGGCTCGAGAACGCGCCGACCAGGATCTCCGTGCGGAAGCTCGACGTCTTGGGCAGCAGGCTGACGAACAGATCGTTGACGCCGACCTGCGACGCCGGCTCCAGGAACGACGTCGACGCGTTCGCCTGGCGGGCCAGGATGCTCATGTTCACCGAGACGAGGCTGGACCCTTCCGAGAAGTTCAGCTGCGCGTAGGTCGTCGGCACGACGCCGGTGTGCGAAAAGGTGTCGAGGTCGTCGGGTACGCCCGGGGGCGTGTGCAGCGTCGTCCCCGACTGATCGGGCTGCGGCATCGGCCGATTGCCGATGCCGACCGCGAGCGGCGCCGTGATGAAGCCGTGGAAGTCGAAGCGCCATTCTCCCTCGCTGACCGATTTCTGGCCGTAGGCCGGGGTGGTGCCGCCGGGCAGAGACGCGACCTGCGGTACCGTCGGATCCATTCCCAGCGCGGGATCCGCCGCGAGCGGGGTGACGGGCTTGGTCTCTTCCGCCTGCGCGGACGCGCCACCCCCCGCGCCCAGCGCGATCAATGTGCAGAGTAATGTCTTGTGAGGACGATGCATCGGTTCACCACCAGATGTTGACGTTGATCGCGATCAGCTGGTCGTCGAGGCGAGGCAGCAGAAGGGAGTTGGTGCTGTTGCTGGCTTCCGGGTGCGTATTGGTGCCGTAGAACCACTTGGCGTAGAGCAACATGATCTGTTCGCGGCTCTGCCAGTCGGTCCTGAGCACCAGCCGCGTCGCCAGGACGTTGAATGTCTCGCTCGAGTCCTTCGAGTTCGGCGCCACGTGGTCGACGCGAGCGCCCACCCCCAGGTACGGCAGGAACGAATAGAGCGCGTCGGCGCCGAACTTGTACCGGACGCGGCCGTCGAAGCAGGTCGGCGCGTCGTTGCACAGGCTGTCCGTGTGCGAGACGGCGACCACCGCGCCCATGTTCAGCGCGATGTCGGGGCCGTTGGCGTCGAACGGCCGCCCGGCGGCGAGAATCCGTCCCAGGCTGGCGCTGTAATTGATGCCCACGACGTCGACCTTGCCCGTCCCCTGCGTGTCGTTGCCGAGCCAGCGCTCGGTCAGCTGCTGCCCCTCCCCGCCGAACGACAGCAGGCCGCGCAGCGGGAACGAATTGCGCGCGTCGATGTGAGACGCGCCGAACGCCAGAAGGCCCCAGCGCGCCGGATCGTTCATGCTGCCATCGATGCCGAAGACGTCGATCCGCCCGTCGGGGATGTGCGCCTCGTTGATCCCGCGCGTGACCATGTTGTCGCGCATCGGGTTGCCGTTGACGTCGTACTGCGGGCGATCGTCCTGGGCCCAGTTGACCATGTAGTGCAGCGTCAGCCGCCACGTGATGTCGGTCTTGCGGACGAGGCCGGCGTGCAGGTGATTGACGTAGGCGGCCGAAAACAGCGGATCGACGCTGCTGTTCGGGTTGGCCGCCTCGTTGCCCGCGGGCGCCTGCCCGTTGCGGTTGCCCATGATGCCCTGCTCGAGGACGAACGACAGCTGCGGCGTCAGCGGGTACTCGCCGGCCAGCGTGTAGCCGATGCCGCGCACGCCGCCGACGTACGGCATCTGGTAGATGCCGGCCGTGTACGGCCCGAGGTTTCCGTAGTTGTTGAAGAAGTACCCGATGGTGGCGCGCAGGCGCGCCTTCGCGAGCGGCGGAATGTTGTAGGTGATGAAGGCGTTGTTGACGAAGCCCTGGCTGCCCAGCTGGTAGTAGGTGGTCGGCTCCGACGGGTTCCAGGTACTGAGGGTCAGGTTCGCCGAGACGTCGCGGTTGCCGTAGCGAAAGTTCATCTGCACCCAGTTCCCGGGCATCGTGCTGGTGCCGACGAACGACTGGTACTCGTCGACCGTGTTGGGCGGCACGTGGAACACGGTGCTGCTCTGGCCGGGCGCGGCGTCGGGCCGTTTGCTGATCCCGTACTGCGCGGTCATGTTCATGAAGCCGCTGAACTGGAACGTCCAGTCGCCGGGAGGCATCGGCGCCGCGTAGCCGGGCGTCAGGCCGCCGGGCAGCGCGCCCACCGCCGGCGCGTACGGCGACATGCCCAGCGACGGCACCAGGCGGTAGCCAGGCAGGTAGCCGGGATCGCGCACCTCGTCCTTCGTCAGGCGCGCCGGCTCCTCCGGCTTGTTGGCGGGCGCAAGCGGCTTGACCTCGGGCGGCGGCGGCTGCGGCGGCGGCGGCGCGGCCTGGGGAACGCCGATGTCGGTGATCGGTTTCTCTTCGGGCGTCGCAGCGGCCGGGGGCGTGGTCGGCTGCACGGGCAGCTGCGCCGACACCCGCGCCGCCGGCAGCGCGAAGGCGAGCGCCAGCCCGCACGCGATCGACAGCCGGACGCGTGCTGCGACTACGGCTGGCCCGGAGCGGCGCATTTCGTGGGCCCCTTTTACTGGATGAATGCCGGCAAACTCAAGGAAGTAAGAAGTGAGGCGCGACAAACGATATATTCGCTTTCCTCATGCTTGATCATTTTCGTGACTTCCGGGCCTTGCTGGCCATCGACCTTCGCCGGGCCACCATGATCTTCGCCGCGCTGCCGTTCCTGTTGGCGGGATCCAGCGGGTGCATCGGTGTGTCGGCGAAAGCGACGGGCCCGGCGGTCCCGGGCGCCGTGAGCGCCGTCAAGAAGTGCCGGGCCGTGCGCCCCGCCGACGACGGCTCCATCGACGATCTCGAGGACGCCAACAACCAGATCGTCAAGACGGCCGGCCGCGACGGCTACTGGTGGAACGCCGCCGACCCCAAGGGATCGAAGATCGAGATGCAGGTGATCGAGCCGGGCGCGGGCGGCTCGGAGCTGGCGATGCACATGACAGGGACGACCGTCCCCGGCAAACCCGAGGACGACTTCTGGGGCGTTCAGCTCGGCATCAGCTTCGTCAGCGACGGTCTTTTCTACGACGCTTCGAAGTACGCCGGCGTTGCGTTCAAGGCGAAGGTCGGCACGCCGAATTCGGCGCGCGCGATCCGGTTCAAGATGGCGGACATCAACACGCACAAGGACGCCGGCATCTGCACGGCCTGCTGGAACCACTTCGGCAAGGACATTTCGCTGACGCCGGAGTGGAAGGAATACCGGGTCACCTTCTCGGGCGCCGAGCAGGAGCCGGGGTGGGGCGATCCGCGCCCGCAGGCGATCACGCCGAGCAAGCTGATCGCGCTCAACTGGCAGGTCGGACCCGGCCAGACCTACGACATCTGGATCGACGACGTCACGTTCCTCGACTGCGAGTAGGAACCTCGGGGGCCGCGCGTTGTCCCCGTGAGGTGGGGAAGGCGCGCGCGATTCTTGCGATCGCAGTGGTCGGGCTGATCCTGCTTCGTCCGACGATCGGCGACTCGAAGCCGGCGCGGATCAGCGCCGCGGAGGCGGCCTTTCGCCGTCACGCCGCGGAATTCAAGCGCGCGCGGCGGGCGCGGATTCGTGATCCGTGGTTCTCCGCGCACGCCGACGTCGTCGCCGACGGGCGCCGCACCTGCGCGGAGATCAAACGCCGGCTCGGCCGGCCTGACCGCATTGTCTTGCCCGCCCACCTCGCCGCGCTGGCGGGAGAGATCGACGGCCTGGACGACCCGAAGGGCGAGCTCTTGATCTACGAGGAGCACACGCTCGACGACATCGGGCCAGGCTGGTTCGCGCTCGAGATCACCTGTCACGACGGGCGCGCGACGTCGCTGACGACGGAGATGCAGGCGAGCTGAGGCCGCCGCTTCACTTGAAGCGATAGATCTTCACGCGCTGGACGCCGAGCGCGCCCATCGGCAGGCGCACCTGGCGGCCCTGGTGCGTCTCGTCGCCGTTCAGCCGGCGCGCCGCCGCGAACTTGCCGCCCGTGACGGCGCCCTCGTCGACGCGTTCGATGCCGACGGTGACGTCCGGACGGACGGACGCGAAGGTGACGATGATGCCGTTGCCGGCGACGATGTATTCGTCAGGCCCGATCTCGACGAGCAGGCCGCCCGCGCCCGGCCACACCGGATCGTGGCGGGCCGGCGACGCCCACTCGAACGTGTAGTCGTGCGACACGGTCAGCTTCGTCTCACCGAACACGAACGTCTGGGTCGGGTGATCCTTGTCGACCAGCACACCGGCCATCGACTTCGGCCGGGGATCGGTCAGCACGGGCGTCAGCTCCGCGAGCACGCCGTACGCCTTGGTCAGCGCGGCCGCCGCCGCGTCGTCGGTGGTTTCGATGGCGAACGGCGAGAAGCCGACCGCGCCGCGGCCTATCGCGTACAGGGCGCGAATCCCGGCCTCGCTGTCGTTCCTGGCCTCCGGGATGAAGAGCGGATTTTCCTGGCGGGCATAGCGATCGCACCAGGTCGCGAAATCGGGCAGGTAGATGTCGGGTGCCAGCAGGCTCAGGTCCGGCGCGCCGGCCCGCCAGACGTCGTAGAGGTGGGGCAGCGGCCCGCCGCTCGGGTACTGGCCGGGCTGCTTGCCGGGTCGGTTCAGCGCGGCGTTGACGAACATCGGTAACGCGTAGGCGGCTCGCCCCGCCTGGGCGACGGCGCTGACATAGCGCGCGTAATGCCAGGCCATGAAGAGCTCCTCCGTCGCCACCCCGCGCCCGAACACCTCCTCCCAGCTCCCCGACGTGCGTTTCCCGTTCGCTGTCCAGGCGCGCGCGAGCTCGGGCGCGAGCACGGCGCTGCGCGCCTGCAGATAGTCGACCAGCTCCTTCGGCACCGGCGCCGCGAACGCCGCGCGCGCGGCGGCGCTGCGATCGGCGGCCTCGTCGATCATCGCCACCTCGTTCTCGACCTGCACCAGCAGCACCGTGTGGTCGCGGCTGTCGACGCCGCGCACGTAGCGCATCAGCGCCGCGAACGCGCGCGCGTCCGCTTGCAGGTTGGCCGGCGAAAAAGCCGACAGCGCCTCGACGCGCCGGCCGCCTTTCACCTCGGCGCGTGGGAAGCGTTGCGGGTCGGTCTTGATCCAGGCGGGGGCG
>DATFXS010000040.1:0-6063 GCA_035315605.1 Polyangia bacterium | reverse complement strand
AGGTCGGCCAGCACCTCGGCCACGGGCAAGCCGATGACGTTCGTGTGCGAGCCGCGCAACTCCGGGACGAACGCCCCGGCGCGACCCTGGACGGCGTAGCCGCCCGCCTTGCCGCGCCATTCGCCCGACGCGACGTAGGCGTCGATCTCGGCGGGACGCAGCGATCGGAAGGCAACGGTCGTCGTGACCGCCCGGTCCAGCGTGCGACCGCCGAAGCTGATCCGGTAGGCGGTCGTGACGTCGTGCCGCCGCCCCGCCAGCGCCAGCAGCATCCGGCGCGCGTCGGCCTCGTCGGTCGGCTGGCCGAGGATCTGATCGTCGACGATGACGATGGTGTCGGCGGCCAGGATCGGGAGGGCGGGACGATCGGACGGCCGCGCGCCCGCGATCGCGTCGCACTTGGCGGCGGCGACGCGCTTGACGTAGTCGGCCGGGCGCTCGCCGGGGCGGGGCGTCTCGTCGACATTGGCGGGCGTCACCTCCAGGACCAGGCCGAGCTGCTCGAGCAGCTCCCGTCGGCGGGGCGACGCCGAAGCCAGCACCAGATCGGCAGAGTTCGCGTCCGCCATGCGCGCGTGCTTTTACCACGCAACCCGCGCGGCGGGCGTCCGACAAGGCCGCCGATGTCAAAACAAGCCCTGCTGCTGTCGGCGATGGCCACCTGCTTCTGCGCGTGCGCGCCCCAGACCGATCTGACCACCGGAACGCCGACCGGTGATACGCCGGCCGCGCCGAGCGGGCCGGCGGGGGCGACGCTCGTCGATCCGGTGGCGGGCGCGACCGACGTGCCGCTCAACCTGGCGGCGGTGGTCGTCCGGTTCCCGGCCGCTGTCAGCTGGGGGACGGAAGGGCTGCGCGTCTGCGACGGGGACGCGGGGCCGGTCGCCGCGATGCCGCCGGCTGACGAGCCTTGCGACGGCGGCGCCTGTTACCGCGTCGCGCTGGCGGCGTCCCTGCCGCCCGCCAGCGCGTGCCGGATCGTGATCGGCGCGGGGGCCACCGACGCGGCGGGCGCACCGATCGCGGGCGGCGTGGTGGGCATCTTCCAGGCCGCGGCGGAGGCAGACGTGACGCCGCCGGCGCTCACGGACGTGGCGATCGCGGCCGCCGGTCCGTGCCTGAACGTCAGCTTCTCGACCGACGAGCCTGCGACCGCGTCGATCGTGATTCAAGCCGGCGGGGTCGAGTCGGACAGCCCGGGCGGGGTCGGGCAGACGCGCTTCGACGTCGCGGTGCCGCTGTCGGCGCTGCCGCCCGAGAGCGCCGCGACGATCACCGTCACCGCCGCCGACCGCGCCGGCAACGTCGTCGCGTCGTCGCCGCTCGCGTTCGAGACGCCGCCCGCGGTGCCGCCCATCGCGATCACCGAGGTGCTTGCGAACTCCGCCGGTCCCGAGCCGGCCCAGGAGTACGTGGAGCTGCGCAACCTCGGCGACGCCGACGTGGCGCTGGCCGGGCTGAGCATCGAAGATTCAAAGGGCAGCGACGACCTGCCGGCCGAGACGCTGGCGGCGGGCGGCTATGCCCTGGTCGTTACGTCGAGCTACGACCCGAACCAGGGTCAGGACCCGGTGCCGCGCGCGGGCACGCTGCTCTTGCGGGTCGATTCACGCATCGGCGCCGACGGCCTGTCGAACGGCGGCGAGTTGGTGCGCCTCATGAGCGGCGACACGGTCGTGTCGAGCTACGGCGGCTGGGTCAGCGTCTCGGCCAGCAGCTGGTCGGGCAAGGGCGTGCACCGCCTGGTCCAGACCGCGTGCGATCGCGCCGACGCGTGGAATCGCACGCCGCTGGCCGCGACGCCGGGCGCGGGGCCGCCCTGATCGCGGGCGGTTGCTCATCGATTGGAGGAGGGCCTTCGTCAGTGTGCGGTGATGAGGAATGCACGATGCGGCTTGAACGGTGCGTGGTGATGGGCGGAGGTGTCAGTCGTTTGCGCCGCCCACAGCGCGCCGATGCGGCCCAGTATATTTACGGCCCCCCGGCCCGCAGCCGGGGCCCCACACTCGCCCGAAGGCCCTCCTTCATTCGATGAGCTCCACCTTCCAGTTGGTCTCCTGAATGCTCCCGTTCAGCTCGCGGATCCTCTTGGCCAGGTCGTCCGCCTGCTTCTGCAGCGAGGCGATCTTCAGCGTCGCGACCCACTTGATCTCGCGGACGCCGTAGCGGTCGGGCTCCTTGCGAGAGCCGGCCACCGCAGCGATCAGCAGGGCGTGCTGATGCACCAGGGCATCACGCTTGGCGATGGCCGCCGTCATCGTGCGGCCGTCGGGAAGCTTGCTGCCCAGGTTGGTGCCGTTGATCTGGACCACCAGGTTCTCCAGTTGCTCCATCACGCCGAACGCCTCGCGCATCAGGGCGTTCGGGTCCTCGTGCGGCTCGTCGCCCTGCTGGACCACGGCGTTGGCGACGACGCGCTCCCGGAGGGAGGCGATCTTTTTCTGCAGGTCGGCGCGAAGGAGAAGGGCCTCGGCGAGCTTCATGGAGGTTCATCAGCATAACGCCGGGCGCCTTGGGGTTTATGGTAGAAAATAGCGGTCATGTCCGGCCATAACCGCTGGTCCAAGATCAAGCACAAGAAAGAGGCTTCGGACTCGAAGAAGTCGAAGCTCTGGACCAAGGTGATCAAGGAGCTGACGATCTCGGCGCGCCTGGGCGGCGGCGATATCAACGGCAACCCGCGCCTGCGCGCGGCGGTCGACAAGGCCCGCACGGTCAACATGCCGAACGACACCATCGACCGGGCCATCAAGAAGGGGACCGGCGACCTGGAAGGCGTCACCTACGAGGAGTTCAGCTACGAGGTGTTCGGCCCGGGCGGCACCGCGGTGCTGGTCGAGATCATGACCGACAACCGCAACCGGACCGCCAGCGAGATTCGCAGCATCATCACCCACCACAGCGGGAACCTGGGGGCGTCGGGGTCGGTCGGCTGGATGTTCAAGAAACAGGGGCTGATCGTGTTCGAGAAGGCGTCGGTCGACGAGGAGAAGCTGACCGATCAGGCGATCGAGCTGGGCGCGGAAGACATCCGCACCGAGGGCGAGTCGCTGGTGGTCGTGACCGAGCCGAAGGAGTTCGAGCGCATCCGCGAGGGGCTGAAGAAGGCGGGGCTGCCCGCGCCCGCGCACGCCGAGGTGACGATGGTGCCGCAGAACACCGTGCACCTGACCGGCAAGGAGGCCGAGGGGGCGGTCAAGCTGGTCAACGCGCTGGAAGACAACGACGACGTTCAGAACGTGTACTCGAACATGGACGTCGATGACAGCGTCCTCGAGAGCATCGGCTGACCAAGCGGCGAACCCATTGCGCATATTGGGCATCGATCCCGGCACGCTCCGCCTCGGCTACGGCGTCATCGAGTGTTCCGGGAACGGCGCCGCGAAGGTCGAATACGTGGAGTGCGGGGTGATCAGCGCGCCGGCCCGGCATGCGCGGACCGCGCGCCTGGCGGAGATCGGGCGCGGGCTTCGCGATCTGATGATCGAGCTGCGCCCCGACGCGGTGGCGATGGAAGAAGCGTTCCACGGCCCGAACGTGCAGTCGGCGCTGGCCCTGGGTGAGGCGCGCGGTGTGGCGCTGTTCGTCGCGGCGGAGCAAGGGCTCGCCGTCACCGGCTACCCGCCCGCGACGGTGAAGCAGACCGTGGTCGGGCACGGGCGCGCGTCGAAGCAGCAGATCGGTTACCTGGTGCGCGCGCTGCTGGCGATGCGGCGGACGCCGGAGCCGGACGCGGCGGACGCGCTGGCGATCGCCATCTGCCACGCGCGGCGGGCGCCTCGGCGACAAAGTAAATCGGCAGGGCGGCGCGCATGATCGCGTTCCTGCGCGGCGACATCATCGGCGACGACGGCGATGCGATCGTCGTCGACGTCGGCGGCGTCGGCTACCACGTGCTGCCGAGCGCGGCGACCAAGGCGGCGCTGCCCGGATCGGGGCAGGTGCGGCTGCACATCCACGCGCACTTCGTGACCGACGAACCCCTGCGCCTCTACGGGTTCTCGACGACGTCCGAGCGGAGCCTGTTCCAGACGCTGATCAGCGTGCAGGGGGTCGGGCCGCGCGTCGGGCTCGCGATCCTGGCCGGCATCGAGGCCGAGGAGCTGGTGCGCGCGATCGCGACCGGCGACGTTGCGCGGCTCAAGCAGGTCAAGGGCGTCGGCGGCAAGCTCGCGGAGCGGCTGGCTCTCGAGCTGCGCGAGAAGATCCTGGCGGCGGGGGCGGGCCTGGGCGCGGATTCGAAGGCGGCGGGGAAGGGGAAGGTCCCCGGCGCGGCCACGCCGGCCGCCACGGCGCCGGTTGGACCGCTGGGCGAGGTCTACGGCGCGCTGGTGCTGCTCGGCTACAAGCCGGCGGAGATCGATCCGCTGCTCGAGAAGATGGACGAGAAGAAGCCCGTCGCCGACAATGTCCGCGGGGCGCTGGCGGCGTTGCGGCGCGGCTAAGCGAAGGCCCAGGCGGCGACCATGGCGCGCAAGAAACACGACGACGACGACGAGGGGCAAGAGCCTGCGCGTGCGGTGTCGCCGGAGGGCGCGGGCGGCGGTGCGGAGCGCGACGAGGACGCGGCGCTGCGGCCGCGCAGCTTCGCGGAGTTCGTCGGGCAGCGAAAGATCGCCGAGAACATGGCGGTCTACGTCCAGGCGGCGCGCAAGCGCGGCGACGCCCTGGACCACGTGCTGTTGTCGGGTCCGCCGGGCCTCGGCAAGACGACGCTCGCGTATCTGCTGGCGCGCGAGATGGGGACCGAGGTGCGCGTGACGTCGGGGCCGGCGCTGGAGCGCAAGGGCGATCTGGCCGGCTTGCTGACGTCGCTCGGCCGCGGGGACGTGCTGTTCATCGACGAGATCCATCGACTGCAGCCCGTGATCGAGGAGAGCCTGTATCCCGCGATGGAGGACTTCCGGATCGAGCTCCTGACCGGGACAGGCGCGGGCGCGCGCGCCATCAACCTGCCGATCGAGCGGTTCACGCTGGTCGGCGCGACGACACGCACCGGGCAGCTCGGGTCGCCGCTGCTGGATCGCTTCGGCATCCGCGAGACGTTCGAGTTCTATTCCGCCGACGAGCTGACCTCGATCGTGCAGCGTTCGGCGCGCCTGCTCGGCATCGCGATCGACGACGCAGGCGCCCAGGAGCTGGGCCGGCGGGCGCGCGGCACGCCGCGCGTCGCGAACCGGCTGCTGCGCCGGATCCGCGACTTCGCCGAGGTGCGCGGCGACGGGCGGATCACGCGCGAGGGCGCCGAGTTCGCCCTTCAGCGCCTGGAGGTCGACGCGGTCGGGCTGGACGCGGGCGACCGCAAGATCCTGTCGACGATCATCAAGCGCTTCGACGGCGGGCCGGTCGGCATCGAGTCGTTGGCTGCGTCGCTGGCCGAGGATCGCGACACGCTGGAGTTCGTCTACGAACCGTACCTGATCCAGGAAGGCTTTCTGATCCGCACGCCGCGCGGCCGTCAGGTCACGCGCCGCGCCTACGAGCACCTCGGCCTGCCGCCGCCCGCCGCGTCGTCGCCGTCGCGCCCGCAGGGGACTCTGTTCTAGTCGCTGGCGCGTAAACACCGCGCCGCGAAATAGCTTCGACGCCAGTCGTTTTGTTGGCGGGGACGAACTGGAGAAGGAGGGACACGATGAACCGCCTCGCTGTAGCCGCATGTGCCGTGCTTGCGCTCTGCGCCGTACCGTTTCTGGTCGCGCATCCGCTGCAAGCGGCACCACCACCAACGAACACCGAAGTCATCAACGACTCGGCGCATCCCGTACCGGTCGCGCTCGGCGGGCCGGTCGCAATCAGCGGACCCTTGTCACTCAGCGGGCCGATGGCGGTGGCGGGGACGGTCTTCACCGCGCCGGCCAACAACCCTACGCCCGTGTCGAGCATCGGCATCCTGGGAGCGCTGAGCGGGCGGTCGGACCGCCAGGTCATCTACACGGTCCCGCCCGGCAAGCGGCTCATCATCCAGAGCGAGACCGCGCTCACGAACTGTAATGGCGGGGTCAAGCCCGAGGCGTCCGTGAGCGCGTTCAACAACAGCGGGGGTGGGCTCTTTTACACGGTGGT
>DATFXS010000039.1:0-7498 GCA_035315605.1 Polyangia bacterium | reverse complement strand
CACGCTGGCGCACTCGCTGACGCTCGGGCTCTGCTTCTTCGGCGTGATGGCGCCGCGCGCGCAGTGGGTCGAGGTGGCGATCGCGGTGTCGGTGTTCGCGGCGGCCTGGAACAACCTGCGCCCATTCCTGCCCGGGCGCGCCTGGATGATCGCGCTCGCATTCGGTCTGATCCACGGCCTCGGATTCGCGGGCGCGCTGCGAAACCTGGCCCTCCCGATCGGCGCGCGCGGCTTCGCGCTGGCTGCGTTCAACGTCGGCGTCGAGCTGGGTCAGCTCGCGATCGTCGCCGTCCTGCTGCCGCTGCTCCACCTCGTGGGGCGACGCCCGTTCTATCCGCGGATCGTGATGGGTGCGGGATCGCTCGCGATCGCCTGGCTGGCGGCGCTCTGGTTCGTCGAGCGCGGCTTCGGCCTGCCGGTCCTCGGCGCCGCGGCCGCGTTCACGGGGCGCTGATGTCGATCTAGCTCGATCGCCGCGGCGACTTGCGGGCGCGAAGCAGTCCGCTCGCCGCCAGCAACAGCCCGCCGACCAGCGCGGCGATCCAGGGACCCGAAGCGGCCGGCACGGAGGTGGCGAGGCTGAGCGAGCCGCTGTCGAGGTTGAAGTTGATCGGGTTGTTGAGCCCGGTCGTGACGGTCGCGCCCGACTTGAAGAGCGCGTTCCGGCCGTCCACCGGGACCGCGCCGTAGGCCCAGGTGTCCGTGCCGCTGGCGTACGTCAACGTGCCGCCGCCGGTCGGGAAGAAGTTGGCCGGGATCGTGAAGTCGGGCGTCACGCCGCCGGTCAGGGTCGCGAGGTTGGCCGTCCCGATCAGGATCCACTTGTGGGTCGCCGTCAGGCTGTTCGGCAAGTTGCCGGGGAACGTGAACGTGTTCGTGCCCGAGGTGATCGTGAAGCCGCTGACCGCGTTTTCGTTGTCCTCGCCGACCGCGAGCTGAATGTACTGCACGCTGCCGCTGGCGTTCGAGAACAGCTGGCTGAACCGCCAGAGGTGGTGGGCCGCCTGGGCGGGCGATGGTGTCGCGATGACCAGTCCTGAAAACGTCGCGGCGATGATGGCGAGGCGAGCGCGCATGTTGATACCTCCCGAAGTGCGGGGCCCACCGTAGGCCGAAGCGCCGCGCCGCTCTGCAACAAGAACGGCACGGATTCGCGACGCCATCGACTCAGGGTCGAACGATGTGAGCGATCAATTGCAGCGCGCGAGGTGCCCGCGGCTCGGCAGCGTCACCGGCGCGTGCAGCCACGTGACGCTGCCGCTCGCGCCGCGCGGCAGCTCCACCAATCCGACCACGCTGCTCGTCCCGATCGAGATGACGGCCCAGACGGTGTCCGCCGCGTCGTCGACGAGCAGCGAATAGATGCCCGACACGCCGGCTGACAGCGTCATCACGCGCAGCGGGGCGTCGGCGCCGGTGGCCGTCCTAGGAAACACCGCGATCTGGTTGTTGCAATTGCAGGTGGTCAGGATCTGATCGCGCGTCCGATCGTACGCCAGCGCCCAGCCGCCGGCGGCCGTGCTGCCCGCGGCTCCCAGCACCCGCTTCGGCGCGACGTTGCCGCCCGCGCCGGCCGTGTCGAAGGTCAGGATGCGCGGGAACGATGATCCGGCGATGTTCGCGACCAGGACTTCGCCATGGGTCGGGTCCACCGCGACGGTGGGCGCGTTGCCGAGCAGCGTGGCGGCGCCCGAAAAAGTTCGGGTCCCCGCGCCCCCCTGCGTGTCCATCGCGACGAGGCGCCCGGCCGGGACGTACCCGGCGGTGTACAGCGTGCGGGCGGCCTCGTCGACGTTCATCCCGAACAGCAGCGACGACGGCGCGTTCGGCAGCACGGCCCCGGTCAGCGTACGGCTCGCCAGGATCGGGCCGTTCGCGTCCAGCGGGTAGACGCCGATCTCGCCGCCCCGGTGCATGACGTACAGCTCGTTCGCGGACAGCGACGAGGCGACGGTGGCGGGGAAGTCGAGGGTCTCGACCGTCCCGCCGATCGTGCGAACGTGCGTCGCGGCGCCGCTCTGGGTCGCGTCGTAGGCGAACACGGCGTGCTGCGAGTTGCTGTCGATGCAGATCTGCTTGGCCAGCGCGGTCGCGCTCGCGGGCGCCGAGAGCGCGCCCGTCCCTTCCGGATTGATGGATGCGACCGCGTAAGCGTAAGGAACGCCGGACACCACCGCGGTATCGAGGAACGTGGTGCCGGCCGCCTGGCCGAGCGTCTGGAACGGGCCGCCCGGCGACGTCGCGCGCCGCACCTCGTAGCCGGTGGCACCGGGCGCGGCGGTCCACGACAGCGCGATCTTCCAGCCGCCGGGCACGGCCGCCAGCCCGGTCGGCGGTGGGCTGAGGCAGCGCCCTGTCTCGCAGCTGGTCCCGCCCGTGCACGCGTGGCCGCAGGTGCCGCAGTTCGCGTTCGTCGTCAGCGACGTCTCGCATCCGTTGTTTTGCGTGTTGTCGCAGTTGCCGAAGTCGGCGACGCACGACGTGATCGTGCACGAACCCATCAGGCAGGCGGCGATCGACATCGGCAGCTGGCAGGTCGTCTGATCGGGCGCGGCGGGATTCGAGCAGACGCCGCTGGTGGGATTGCAGACACCGACCACGTGACACTGATCCTGCGCGACGCAGACGACTGGATCCGAACCGACGCACTGGTTGCTGAGGCAGGTGTCCGTTCGCGTGCAGGCGTTTCCATCGTCGCAATGCGTGCCGTTCGTGCGCGTCGCACAGAACGGCTGGCAGTTGAAGACTCCCGACACCTGCACGGGGCAGCTGCCGTCCGTCACCGTGAGCGTCAGCGTCACCGGTCCGGGGGCCGCGCAGCGGAACACGGTCTGCGCAGCGGCAGGATTGTCGAATGTGCCGGACGTCGCGGTCCAGGCGTACGTCAGCGGATGTCCTTCGGGCTGGGACGCCGTTCCGACGACGTCGAGGATGTCGTACTGGCCGACCAGCGTGACGGACGGCGTCGCGATGGCGCTGTCGATGTTCGGGCAGAGCTGGAAGGAGCCGCTGACCGCGACGTTGCCGGTGTCGTGTCTCGTCTGGCAGAGCAGCAGCACCGTCACCGGCGTGGTCAGGCCCGCCTCGATGGCGAAAGGGTCCGAGCCCTGGCAGCTGACGCGGCCGTCGGTGGAGCTGGCGCTCAGCGTGATCGTATACGGGCCTGCCGGAAGGCCGGAAACGAACGCCGTGACCGAATCGTTCGGCATCGGCACCGAAATGTCGCCCGAGATGGTCGTGCCGTTTCCGGCGATCGTGTAATGCACGCTGGTGATCACCGCATTGGACTGCGGGATCGTCAGCGCAACCGATCCTTCGAGCGATGGATCGGACGTGGCGCGCCTACTGCAGGCGCCGGCCACCAGCGCGCAGAACGCCGCGACGAGAAAGCCCGATCCGCGCCAACCGAATCGTCCACGAGGTGTTGCTGCACACAACAAAATCAGAACTCAGCATTCTTTCACCTCAGCCGTGCCGGGGCAGCACCGGGCCCGGCAACAATTTCGTTACGGATGCGTTCGATTTTCGGAGACTACAAAAGTGATCCCGGAGGCGGCGCGACCTGCGGACCGCGTCCTCCCCTGCGCCTCCGGCGCCACCTCCGGGATCGTGTGATCAGGTGAACGCGGCTTCCACGGACAACACCGTGAGCCGGTCGCGTAGCCAGAGCGAGAGATCGACGAGGTCCAGCGCGCCGACGAACAGCCCGCGCCCGCAGACGATCGGCAGATGCCACTGCCGGTGCGCGCACATCTTCCGCAGCGCCGATCCGATCGTGTCATCCTCGTACAGCGGTTCGGTGCACGGCACCATCACGGACGAGATCGGCACCGCGCGCAGGTCGTCGATGTCGCCGCACGCCTGCCCGAGGATGTCGCGATCGCAGACGACGCCGATCGGTCGCTGGGTGCGGACCACGACGGCGCTGCCGCGACGCCGCCTGCGCATCGAATCGATCGCCGTCGCTATCGACGTCTCGGGCGACAGCGTCAGCGCCGGTCCGCGCGGGATCTCCGTGACCCGGTCATCCAGGCGGAGCAAGTTGAATCCGAGCACGTCGCCTCCACCATCGCCGGGCTGGACGTCGCTGATCTTCAGCACGTCGAAGTCGAACATGTCCGGGATGTTGCCCCGGACCGACGCGTCGAGCAGTTACGATCCAGCCACGATTTGGCGACGCGCGTTCGGTCCAAAAACGGGCGCGTGCACAGCGGGTCGCCGCTCGGCTGGCGGCGCGCCGTAGCCGCAGCGCAGCTGGATGCGGCGGCGATCGTTTCCGACGTAGCCGATGCCGACGAAGAACGCGCAGCGACCGCAGTCTTCGATCACGCGCGCGTAAAACTGAGCGCCGTCGTCGGTGCGCAGATGGATCGGACAGCCGATCACGCGCAACGAGAAGTCGTCGTCGACGGGAAGCGATCGGGTTCCGGCGCAGCGGCAACGCCAGGCGGGCAGGCCGTGCTCGCGGAGGGCGCGCCAGCGGTGCGGCTCGTCCGCCAGGGTCGCCGCGCGTAGCACGACGATCGGTACACCCGCTCGCGGTTCGATCCGGTTCTCCAGCTTGCTGCCGCCCTCGAGCTGAATCACCAACTCGATCTGACCTTGCGCGTCCGTCAGCACCACGTCGGCGCGCTTGCCGCCCGGGAGCCGGGCGTCGATCGACACGCCGCGCACGGTTTCGGCCACCGGCCGCCACGCCTTCTCGCCGCAGACCTCACACTGCCGGAGCAGCAGGGGAGGCGCAGCCTTTCCGCTCAGCCAGTCAGTGATCACCCTTCGCAACGTGCGTTTGGCGGACGACATTTGCCGACGGAAGGAGCGCACAATGCCACGAACACGGAACGAGGAAGTAACAAATCTGTGACAATTCCAAGGTCGAAACTTCTGCAGGGGTCCCCGGGGGTTAGCGGCCGTTATCCACAGGTACCGGGCGGTTGACAGAACTGTGGATAACCGCCGATCGCCTCACTCGGGCGCCCGCAGGGAGCAGCGCCGATTCATCCGGCGGCTGACGGCGTTTTACGGCATCGCCTGACCCCGCCCGCTGGTCGACTGCCGGATCACGACGTGACGGCGGGCAGCGTGAACCAGAAGGTGCTGCCGCGCCCGGGGGTGCTGTGGACGCCGATGGTGCCGCCCATCGTCTCGATCAGGTGCTTGACGATCGACAGCCCCAGCCCGGTGCCGCCCATGTCGCGCGAGCGGCCGCTGTCGACGCGGTAGAACCGCTCGAACAGCCGCGGCAGGTGGCGCGGTTCGATCCCGGGCCCGGTGTCGGCGATCTCGATCCGCAGACCCTGATCCGCCTTCTGCGCGCGCAGCCGGACCAGCGCCCCGGCGCCGCAGTACTTGACTGCGTTGTCGAGCAGGTTGGTGAACACCTGCTCCACCGCGCGCCGATCGGCGCGCGCCGGCGGCAGATCGCCCGCGATCTCGTTGGCGACGTCCAGCTTCTTCTCCTCGATGCGGGCGCGCAGCAGCGTCAGCGCCTGATCCGAGATGGCGCGCAGCGAGACCGGCTTGGCCTCGGGCCGATAATCCTTCGATTCGATCCGCGACAGGTCCAGCAGATCCTCGACCAGCGCGCCCAGTCGCTGCGCGTTCCGATCGATGATGTCGACGAAGCGTTCGGACGCGGCCGGATCGCCGGCCAGCGTCAGGCGCAGTGTATCGACGGCCGAGCGAACGGCCGTGATCGGCGTGCGCAGCTCGTGGGAGACGTTGGCGACGAAGTCCTTGCGCAGCGTCTCCAGGCGTCGCGTCTCGCTGACGTCGACGAACACCGCCAGCAGCCCCTGGTGCTTGCCGTCGATCATCGGCAGCTTGGCTGCGTGCACCAGCAGGCGCCGCGGCCGCGGGCCGGTCGTCTCGATCTCGCCCGTCACCGGACCGGCGGCGGCCTGCGCCCGCTCCAGGATCGAGGGCAGCTCGGCGTTCCGGATCAGCTCCAGCGCCGCGCGCCCCTCGCTGTCGGGCGGGATCCCCAGCGTCGAGCGCAGGGCCGGATTGACCAGCAGCATGCGGCCGTCCTGATCGAGGACCAGCACGCCCTCGCGCATCGACTGCAGGATCAGGCCCAGAAGATCGCGCTCGCCGCGCAGGGCGGTCAGCGTCGCGGCCAGGTTCGTCGCCATCACGTCCAGGGCGCGCCCCAGCTCGGAGACCTCGTCCGTCCCCTGCGGTCGCAAGCGCACGGCCAGATCGCCGCCCGCCATCCGCCGCGCGGCATCGGTCATCTGTCGCAAGGCGCGCGACAGAAACTGCGCCACCGTCGTCGCCGCGATCAGCGCGACCACCAGCGCGACCAGCAGCGCGCCCCAGAGGATGTGGCGGACCGATTCCACCGCCGCCGTCACCTCGTCGATCGGAACCGCCAGCCGCGCCACCCCGCGGGTGCCGCCCGGCATGGACAGCGGGACAGCCGCGTACATCAGGCGCTTGCCGATCGTCGCGCTGTAGCGGGTCGACGTCTGCGCGCCCCCGGCCAGCGCCGCGGCGACCTCCGGCCGATCGCGATGATTTTCGACGTGTTCGAGATCGCCCAGCGCCACCTCGGAGTCGCCGACGACGACGCCCGACGAATCGATGAACGTGACACGGCCGTGCGCGCTGGCGGCGATGTCGTCGGCCAGCGCGTCCCAGGCGGCCCGATCCATGTCGGTGCGCCCGGCGGCCGCGCGCTGGACCAGCGCCAGGCGCACGAACAGATCGCCGCGAATGCGGTCCAGCAGGTTCGCCTCGATCGAAGGGCGCAGGTACAGCTCGCCCGCGAGCAGAGACAGGATGATCAAACCAAAGGAACCCGCGAACAGCTTGCCGCGGATTCCCAGCCTCATGGCTCTTCGACGTCCCCGGTTCCGACGGCGGATGCGTGATCGGGCGCGGGCGTGAACCGATAGCCGACGCCGCGCACCGTTTCGATGTAGGGACCGGCGCTGCCCAGCTTCTCGCGCAGACGCTTGACGTGCGTGTCGACGGTCCGGGTCGTCACCTCGCCGCTCATCCCCCACACGTCGTCGAGCAAGGCGGGGCGCGACTGCACCCGGCCGCGGCGCTCGAGCAGTGTGGAGAGCAGGCGCAGCTCCAGCGCGGTCAGCGTCACTTCTTCCTCGTCGACCCAGACGCGATGAGCGTCGCGATCGACGCGCAGCTTGCCGAACACCAGGGGGCCGCGGCCGGCGCCCGCCTGCGCCGGCGCCATGCGCCGCAGGACCGCCTCGATCCGCAGCAGCAGCTCGCGCAGGCTGTAGGGCTTGACGACATAGTCGTCGGCGCCCAGCTCGAATCCGACCACGCGGTCGACCTCGTCGCCCTTCGCGGTGACCATGATGATCGGCAGCTCTCGCGTCATCGCCTCGCTCTTCAGCCGCCGGCAGATCTCGATCCCCGACACGTCCGGCAGCATCAGATCGAGCAGCAGGAGATCGGGGCGGTGTTCGGAGACGGCGGTCAGCCCCTCGCGGCCGGTGCTGACGACGATCGGAACGTGACCCGCCTG
>DATFXS010000038.1:0-9576 GCA_035315605.1 Polyangia bacterium | reverse complement strand
GACCCGCCGACGGCGTTCGTCCCGCCGCTCGCATTGCCAGCCGATCCGGCGGTTGCGGCCGTCCCACTGCCGCCGTGGCCGGCGGTGCCGCCCGAGCCACCAGTACCACTGCCGGCCTCGCCACCGTCATCGCTGAAGTCGGCATCGGGGAAGGTCGTGCGGGGGATTCGGTAGCAGGCCGTTAGCGCCAACCCGCACAATAGCCCCACTGCCCCTCCAAGCCTCATGTCGCGACTCATCGAAACATATCTTCGTCTCGTGGCCAATTCAGTTGCTACACTTGCTCTGAATCGGTCACGCCTTCTGCCTGAACGGTCAGGGCCGCTTTCCCCAGACGACCGTCGCGATCGACCGCCCGGGCAGCTGCACGACGCCGCTCGCCGGCAGGGGCCCGAGCTCCTTCCACTGCTCGGACGACCCGGGCGGCCGGTAGACGGTCCGGAAAACCGCGCTCGCGCCGCCGCCCGCCGGACCAGACCCGCCCACGTCGATCCGGACGTCGGCGCTCTGGTCGCCGCTGTTGACGATGATGGCCGTCAGGCGATCGCTCGTCGCCGACCGGAACGCCGAGGCGCGAATCTTCCCGGGCGCGTCGCTCTTCGCGCCGACGCGGACGTCGCCTGGATCGGTGAAGCGCGCGTAGTGACGGACCGAATAATACTGATCGCGCGGCGCGAGCGGCCGCTTGTCGATGTCGACCAGCCCGCCGCCGTGGACCCAGTAGAGATCCCACCACAGGAACGCGACAACACCCTCCTCGACCAGCGAATGGTGAATGAGGAGCGCGGTCTCGAAGCCGCCCAGCGTGCCGCCGTCGCCCTCCGTGCCGAACTCGGTCTGGAACAGCGGCTTCCCGTTCGCCAGCTTCGCCGCCGCCTGCATCGGTTCGATGAAGCTGTCCGGCCCGGGGTCCAGGTAGTCCCAGACGTTGTCGGGCCCTTTCTCGTAGATGTGGTGGGCGATGCCCGCGACCAGATCGAGGTTCATCGGCTTGACGTACTTGTCCAGGAGGCCCCAGTGGATGCCCAGCACCTCCGGCCCCAGCATCGCGGGCGGTTTCGCCAGCTTCGCCAGCGCGGCGTGCACGGCGGCCAGCGCCCGATCGTAGCCCGGGTATTCGGCGGTCTCGGTCGGGTCGAACTTGCAGCCCTCCCAGGTCGGCGGGATGAACGACGGCTCGTTCTCGATGCTGATCCAGTCGGGGTTGATCCCCTGCGATTGGTAGTACGCGACCGACGTCCGCCACCAGTCGGCGAACTTTTCGTAGACGAAGCGGCCGTTCTCTTTGGCCAGCGTGCAGTCGGCGTTGCTGTGGCAGTCCTCGGCCCGGTTCGCCTTCAGCGTCGCCGGCGGCGACCACGACGACAGCAGCACCTTGGGCGGGTGGCCGAGCGCGGCAGTCGCCTTCCGGTAGATCTCGACGTCCTCGGCGATGTTGCCGTCTTCGCGCTTGACGACGCGCCCTTGCCGGTTGCGCAGGCGCAGGATGTCGAGCCCGAGATCCGGAAACAGCATCTGGTACGCGCCGTCGGGCGGCGTCGGCACCAGCTTCCCCTGGTACCAGGCGATCGACGCGCCGAAGCCGACCAGCGTCTGGTGACGCTCGGCCGGATCAAGGGTCACCGCCGCGGCGTATGGCGGCAGCGACGCGGCGGCCGACATCTTCTGGCTGGGCGGCGGCGGCGGTCCCGGGTGGATGATGCAGGCGCTGCCCGCCGCCAGGCCCGCGGCACCGGCCGCAGCGATCGCGACCAGCGCGGATCGTCCGGGCGCGCGCATCTGCCGGCGATCAGTCCGTGGCGCTGCCGCCGTCGCCCGGCGTAGCCGGGATGAAACCGATGTGGCCGAGCGCGAGCTCGACCGTGCACTGGGAGGTGGCGTTGACCTGCCACTGCAACCCCACCACCTGCGTCAGCGCGCCGGTGACCTTCGAGAATGACGAGAACGGCAGCGTGATCAGCGTCGGGTTCAACGGATCGGTGCTGGGCACGGCGATGTTCGTCGCGGCCGGGTAGCCGTAGCAGCTGACGCCCGTGCTCGAATCGCAGCCGCCGCCGGGCGCCGGCGTGATCGGGCGCTGGTCGAAGGTCGCGAGCTGCAGCTGCAGCGGACACGGCGTCAAGCTGCCCGACACGACCGCGGCGGTGAACTGAACGCCGGTGAACGCGCTGACGTCCAGGCAGCCGGCGTCGAACTGGAGGCCGCCGCCGCCGTACTGGCCGCCCGTCACGCTCAACAGAAGGTGCATGCTGCTGTCGTCGGTGTTGACCGGGTTCGAGTGCGTGTCATTCGGGAACGCGGCGCTGTTCGTGTACGAGTAGATCTTGCCGTGGAACCCGCTCTCGTCGCACCACAACCCGTTCATGTTGTCCCATTCACGATTCGAAAAATCCGTGATGTGCCCGTCCGGGCGCAACGGGAACGGCATCGTGCAGTCGTACGTCTGAACCACCGATTGCGAACAGACGAACGGCGGCTGGAAGTTGCCCGGCCCGGCGTCCGGAAGGCCCTGCGTGGTCGCGAGCCGCGCCCGGCGCTCGCCGGACGAGCCGCCGCAGCCCGCGCCCAGGGCAGCAATCGCAAGCAGGACAATTAGGTTGATGCGCATGATCCGGGGATGTCCGTCAGGGAATTGGGAGTTTTCATAGCAACATTCCCACCAACGGCACAAGTTGCCACCCGTGTTATACATCCCCCGCTTGCTCTCACCGCGCCATAACGTGCATTTCGTGCTGTTGGCGACGGCCCTCGCCGCCGGCTGCAGCAGCGGGTCGCGCCCGGACGTCAGCGAGGCGGGCGTCTCGAACCTCTGCATCCAGGCGAACTGCACCCCCGATCCGAACGGTGTCTGCCAGCACACCTGCACGGCCGATCCGGGCCCGGCCCTGGTCGACTGTGTCACCGCCGAGGCGAACTACGATTTCACCTTCCCCGGAAAAAAGGACGCCATCTGGACGTTCGAGTCGGCATTCGATGGGGGAACGATGGGGCTGGCGCGCGGGATGTACTCGTACACCGACAACTCGACGGTCATCCAGACCTTCAAGACCATCAACAACCAGACCGGGCTTTATGGCCCGAAGACCTGGGAGCCGCCGACCGCCGTCATGGCGCGCTGCTGGGATCCGAACGATCACACCAAGCCGCTCGACCCGATGAACCGCGCGATCCACATCCAGGGCGGGCCGTTTCTGTCGTGGGGTGGCGGCGTCGGCATCGGCATGAAGAATTTTCCGACGGTCCAGGGCAGCGTCAGCGCGCCGGACGCGATGCTCGACGTCAGCAGCTTCGAGGGCGTCAGCTTCTGGGCGCGCCGCGGGCCCGACAGCCAGGTCGGCTTCCGCGTGCTGGTCGGCGACAAGAACACCGACGATGACATCTCTTACATCATGTACCGCGACGATCCGACGCAGCCGCGCTACTGCGAGCGCGTACGCGAGTGTGCCTGCCTCAACCACCGGTCGTGTGTCGCCGTTTCGCTCGACCGGGCGGACGCCGGTACCGGCGCCATCCAGAGCAACCTGGTTCCGAAGGCGTGCCAGCCGGATCCCTCGCACCTCGCCGGCAACCAGGTGATGCAGTTCTGCGGCACGCCGGAAGTGATAAACGGCGCCGAGAGCTCCATGAATGGCGGATCGCAGTGCGACACCTGCTTCCAGACCCGCTGCGACGAGCGCTACCCGGCCTTTCCGGACGACTGTGGCGTACCCGGCGGCAATTGCCCGCCGGGCTCGCCGAATCCGGCCGGCACCGACGCCCTGTACTATGGCAAGCCGTGCTCGCCGTACACGATGCGCAATGGCATCTCCAGCTCCTGGTGCTTCGATCCGGCGAAGGGTGAGCGCCCGGCGGAGACGACCGAGCAGTGCGGCGACCACTGGACGCACGTCGTGAACCTGTCGAACCAGTGGCAGTTCTACGTGGTGCCGTTCAACCAGATGGCGCAGCAGGGGTGGGCGAAGCGATCGGCGGCGCTGGACCTGACGTCGGTGTCGGTCGTCCGCTTCACCTGGGACGGCGGCTGGGTCGACTACTGGATCGACGACGTGCGGTTCTACCGGCACAAGCCGCCGCCGCAGTGACCGACGAGGACGGCTACCGGCTCTGGCTCCGTTACGAGCCGATCGCCGATGCCGACCGACTGGCCGAGGCGCGCGCCCTCTGCGCATCGATCTTCTTCCCGGCGAGCACGCGGGTGCTGGCCGCGGCGCGCGAGGAGCTCGGGCGCGGGGTGCGCGGCCTCCTGGGCGGCGAGGTCCGGTTTTGCGACGCGGCCGCGGACGCCACGCTGATCGCGGGCCGGACGCAAGAAGAGCTCGGCCTCGACCCCGGCGCGATCGACGACGGGCACCTCTTCGACCTGTTCTGGATGGCGACCGGCTCCTTCGCCATCGAGCACCTGGCGCTCGGCGATCGGCGCCCGCTGGTGATCGCGAGCTTCTCCGACGCGGGCGTGCTCTACGGCGTCTTCCATTTCCTGCGACACATCCAGTTGGGGCGGCCGCTCGACGGGGTCGAGGTCAGCGACGGCCCCGGCTTCGGGCTGCGCATGCTCGATCACTGGGACAACCTGGACGGCAGCATCGAGCGCGGCTACGCGGGCCGGTCGCTCTGGCGCTGGGACGAGCTGCCCGACACGATCTCGCCGCGCGTGGCCGACTACGCGCGCGCCAGCGCGTCGATCGGCATCAACGCCGTCGCGCTGAACAACGTCAACGCCAGCGCGCAGATCCTGACCGCCCCCTACCTGCGCAAGGTGGCGGCGCTGGCGGATGTCTTCCGCCCCTGGGGCATCCACGTCTTTCTGTCGGCGCGGTTCAGCGCCCCGATCGAGATCGGCGGCCTGGCGACGGCCGATCCGCTGGACCCGGGGGTGGCCGCCTGGTGGCGCGCCAAGGCCGACGAGATCTACGCGCTGATCCCCGACTTCGGCGGCTTCCTCGTGAAGGCGAACTCCGAAGGGCAGCCCGGCCCGCAGGACTACGGGCGCACGCATGCCGACGGCGCCAACGTGCTCGCCGACGCGCTCGCCGCCCACGCCCCACCTCAAACGCCGCTGCGACCGGGGATGTTCGTCGGCAGCGTCATCTGGCGCGCCTTCGTCTACCGCGCCGACGTCGCCGAGGATCGCGCCAAGCAGGCCTACGCCGAGCTGGCGCCCCTCGACGGATCATTCCGGATCAACGTCAAGCTGCAGGTGAAGAACGGCCCGATCGATTTCCAGCCACGCGAGCCGTTCCACCCTCTGTTCGGCGCGATGACGCGCACGCAGATGATGCTGGAGCTGCAGATCACGCAGGAGTACCTGGGCCAGGGGACGCACCTCGCGTACCTCGCGCCGCTTTTCGAGGAGGTGCTGCACGCCAACACCCACGCGAAGGGCCCTGGCTGGCCCGTCGCGCGCGTCGCCGACGGCAACCTGTTCGCGGGCGGCATGGGCTTCCTGTTCGGCGGCATCGCCGCCGTCGCCAACGTCGGCGACGACCGGAACTGGTGCGGCCACCCGTTCGCGCAGGCGAACTGGTACGCGTTCGGCCGGCTCGCCTGGAACGCATACCGCAGCCCCGCCGTGATCGCCGACGAGTGGCTGCGGCTGACGTTCTCGAACGACGAACGCTTCGTCGCGCCGGTGAAGGAGATGATGCTCGGCTCGCGCGAAGCCGTCGTCGACTACATGACGCCGCTCGGCCTGCACCACATCATGGCCGAAGGCCATCACCACGGCCCCGGGCCGTGGGTCGACGTCGCGGACGCCGGCCGCGCCGACTGGACGTCGGTGTACTACCACCGCGCCGACGCCGGCGGCATCGGCTTCGATCGGACCGCGACCGGCAGCAACGCCGTCTCCCTCTATCATTCGCCGCTGCGCGAGCAGCTCGCCGATCCCGCTACCTGCCCGGAGAACCTGCTGCTCTGGTTTCACCACCTGCCCTGGGATCACCGGATCCCGTCCTCGGGCCGCACGTTGTGGGACGAGCTCTGCGTCCGTTATTCACGCGGCGTGGACGCCGTCCGCGGGATGCAGGCGACCTGGGACGCCGCCGCGCCGTTCGTCGACGGTGCCCGCCACGCTCACGTCCGCCGGCTGCTCGCGATTCAGCTCCAGGAGGCGCGCTGGTGGCGCAACGCCTGCCTGCTCTACTTCCAGACGTTCTCGCGACGACCGCTGCCCGACGGGCTGGAACCGCTGGCCGGGACGCTGGCGGCCTATCGCGCGATCAGGGATTAGCGACGGTCCCGACGAACGTCGTCACCGACTGCGCGGTCAGCGTCGTCGAGAACGTACCGTAGCCATCGACGGCAATCGCGGGCTGCGCTTCCAGCTTCTGCGTCGCCGACGTCACCCACGGCGTCATGTCGCTCGCGGTGCCGCCCGTGATCGTGAAGTCCTGGTCCACGTGGTAGCGCGCCTGGTTGATGGCGACCACGACGACGCGGCCGCTGGCCGTGTCGGTGAAGGCGGTGACGCTGACGTATTCCTGGGGCGCCTCCGTGGCTGCGACACGCACGAAGCCGGGGCGGACGAAGCGGCTCCAGTTTCCGAACGCCCAGGCGCGCAGCGCCAGCGTGGTCCCGTCCTGTGACAGCGCGCCGTAGCTGGTGTTGGGCTTGTCGGGCATCAACCACCAGTAGTGCCAGGCGCTGACGTTGCCGTCGGCCAGGTCGGAGTGAATCATCTGCGCCACGCGCAGCGCCGAATTGATGGGCGCCTCGCTGGCGCTGAACGTCCCGGGATCGGAGACCTCCGTCTCCCAGACGACCTTGTTCGCCGCCGCCGCCGGCGCGAAAACGGACGGCGAACCGGCGTAGTGATGCGTCGCGAGCGGCCCCATGAACGCGACCGCAGCGGGATCGGCCATCAGCGGCGTCGCGTAGCGCGGAAACCCGTCCCAGCCCTGCGTCTCGGGCGGCATCACTGGCACGGGCGGGGTCTGGGCCGCCAGCGCTGGCCCGAGGAAGTCGCGCACGAACGTCACCAGCTGGTCGGGCGAGTAGAGGCAGGTGTCCCAGGTCGCCTTGTAGTTCGGCTCGTTCTGCGCCGAGATCGCCATCAGCGGAACGCCCTGCGCGGCCATCGAGCCGGCGAAGCTCGCCAGGCTGTCGGCCCAGTCCTGACGATGCGCATCCAGCAACGAGCCACCGTTGGTCGTGCTGTTGTTGTCCTTCCACGCGGCGGGCGGCGACCAGGGCGCGGCCCAGACCCTGGCGCCGCGCGCGACCGCCTTCTGCGCCGTCGCGAGCTCGGCGGTCGTCCCGGTCGGCTTGATCTGGATCCGCAGCAGCGACAGGCCGATCCCCATGTCGGCCGAGAAGAACTGGTCGGCCATCGCGTCGGGAAGGTTGTTCGCCGTCCAGGCGCTCGAGGCGCCGAAGCCGTCGATCCGCTGGGCCTGCATCGTCAGATCGACGACCACCGGCGGGGCCGGCTGGGTCGGCTCTCCCGGACGCGACCCCGAGCTGAAACAGCCGGACGCCGCGGCCCCGGCCAGGGCCAAGGCCACGAAAAGCCTGCCGCGGAAACAAAGATTACGAAGCGAGTCCATCGAAGAAGCCAATCATACCCGGGCGGCCGACACCTGGCACCGCCCGGTCGTTACGTCAGATGAATGTGACCAACGGCGAGTTACTTCTTGCAGGTGTCCTCGCCCATCAGGGCGAAGCCCTTACCCATGTCGATCTCGAGCTTGTGGTAGCCCTCTTTGCCCTTCATCTGCATGGTCTCGCGGGTCTTCATCTTCATTCCCATCATGTACTGCTCGCCCGTGTAGACGGCGGTGTCGCCGGCGATCTTGCCGGCGCCGTTGCCCATGCCGCCCGTGCTGTCGATGCCCGTGACGATCACCTGCTGCGACCCGGGATCCCAGCCCATGTAGAAGGTGCCCTTCATCGGCATGTCGACGCCCTTCTGCTTCTTCACCTCGTAGTCGCCGCGATAGAAGAACCCGTTCATGTCCTTCTTGAAGGCGACGGTCGACTTGGCGTTCACCTCGGGTGAGCCTGGGCCGAAGGCGCCGGCGGCGAACTTGGTGTCGCACTTCCAGCTGCCGACGAACGGCTTCATGAACGCTTCCAGCTCCTTGGACGGCATCGGCTTGGGCATCGCGGCCGCGGCCGGGGCCGCAGGCGGCGCGGCAGCGGGGGCGGCGGCGGGCTTCGCCGCGGCCGGTGCGGCGGCGGGAGCGGCGGCCGGCTTCGCCGCGGGAGCGGGGGCCGGCGCGGCGGCGGGGGCCGGAGCCGGCTTCGCGGCCGGCGTCTGCGCCAGGGCCGTCCCGGTGGCCACGGCCAACAGGGCGGATGCGATTGCGAACTGGGTCTTGTTCATCGGGAGCCTCCTCGATTTGAAAATCGGAGGGACAGTAACGCCATCCGGAAATTGATCAAAGGGTTTCGGGGGTTCGGCCCGTTTTTCAGCCTTTGACGGCGCCGGACGTGAGACCGCTGATGAACTCCTTCTGCAGGAAGAAGAACAGCACCGCCGGGGGGATCATCGCCAGCGCGGTGCCGGCCAGAAACACGCCCTGCTTCTGCCGGTAGACGCCGAGAAACAGATTCAGCACGACGGGGACCGTCAGCTTCTCCTCGCTGTGCAGGAAGATGTTGGGCGCGAAGAACGCGTTCCAGTTGGCGAGAAACGCGACCAGACAGAACGCCGCCGCCATCGGCCGGACCAGCGGCATCACGACCCGCAGGTAGATGCCGAGCTCGCTGCAGCCGTCCAGGCGGGCGGCGTCCAGCATCTCGTTCGGGACGCTGACGCAGGCCTGGCGGAAAAGAAAGATGCCGTAGGTGCTGACCATGATCGGAATGATCAGCCCGGCCAGCGAATCGACCAGGCCGAGATCGACGACCATCTTGTACAGCGGCGCCAGCAGCAGCACCGACGGGATCATCATCGACCCGAGCATGAAGATCATCAGCGGCGTCTTGCCGCGGAATTCGAACTTGGCCAGCGCGTAACCGGCCAGCGACGAGAAGATGATCTGCAGCGTGGTCGTCACCGTCGCGAACACGGTGGAGTTGAGGAGATACTCCCAGAAGTAGACCGGCCCGTGCAGGCCGGGGCGGGCCTTGAAAAGCTCGGTGAAGTTCCAGAACGTCATCGTCTCCGACCATTTGGACGGCGGCGGGAAGAAGATGTGCTCGTTGAAGGCGGTGCGGGTCTTGAAGATGGCCGGCACGATCCAGACGAACGGCGACAGCACCAGCAGCGCGCCGCCGCCGATCAGCGCCCAGCGGGCGAAACGACGGGCGCGCGCGCGGTCACGCACGCGGATCACGACCCAGGCGAGCACGAGGGCGACGATGGTGTAGTGGATGAAGCTCATGGCTGGCGGCGACCGCGACTGTACCGCGCGCGGCGGACGGAACCCAACGTCAGCAAGACCAGCATGGCGGCGGCGGCGGCCAGCGCGCCGATCGCCTTGGCGCGGCGGCTCATCGGGATCGGCGCGAGCGGGACCGCGGCCCGGCGGCGCCGCGCCAGATCTTCGAACGCGGCGCGGACCTCGGCGTCGCTCATCGGCGCCGGCCGGGTCACCAGCGCGCGCAACGCCAGCCGCGCCTCCGCGAACGACA
>DATFXS010000037.1:0-2228 GCA_035315605.1 Polyangia bacterium | reverse complement strand
GACCTCGGCTCGAGCCGCGTCTTCTCCGACCCCGGCAAGGCCAAGGGTCCGCTCGCCGGCATCATGGCCGCCGCGTCGGCGCACGGCGCGACGGCGACCGCCTACAACAGCGCCAGCGCCGCCGCGAGCGCCGACTTCATCGTCGTCATCGCCGGGCTGACGCCGCAGGACGAGGGCGAGGAGTACACGGGCGCCGGCGATCGGACGACCGGCGGCACCGGGTCGACCTCGCACACGCTGGCGCTCGGGCTCGACCCGAAGGAGAACAGCGGCGTCCAGAACGGTCTCATCACCGCCGTCGCCGGGATGGGCAAGCCGTTCGTCGTCGTGCTCGAGGGCGGCAGCGTCATCGACATGAGCGCCTGGTACGCGAGCGCCCCCGCCGTGCTGATGGCCTGGTACCCGGGAATGGTGGGCGGCAAGGCGCTCGGCCGGCTCCTGTTCGGCGACGTCGCGCCGAGCGGCAAGCTCCCGATCACCTGGGACGCGGACACGACCCACTGGCCGACCTTCGCGTCCAGCTCGGGAACGACGACGATGGACTACTACCTCGGCTACCGTTACTTCGACAACAAGGGGACCGCGCTCAACCCGACGAACGGCTCCTTCCCGTTCGGCTACGGCCTCACCTACACGACGTTCAGCTATCACGATCTGAACGTCCCGTGCTCGACGGTGGCAAAGGACGGCGTCGTCAACTTGCAGGTGCAGGTGACGAACACGGGCAGCGCGCCCGCGCCCGAGAGCATCCTGGTGTTCGTCTCCTTCCCGGGCTCCACGGTGGCGACCCGCGCCGGTAACTACAAGGAGCTGAAGGCCTATCGGCGGACGCCGCCGATCCCGGCGGGGCAGACGGCCACCGTGCCGATCCCGCTCCGGATCAAGGACCTCAAGTACTGGGATAACGCCTCCTCGACCTGGAAGGTCGACGCCGGGACGGTGAAGGTGATGGTCATGCCGAACTCCGGCGCGCCCGCCTGCAGCGGCACGACCACGACGGGCTGCTACGTCTCCGATACGTTCACCGTCAACTGAGGAGCGACGATCCCGACGATGCGCGCCCGAAAACCGTTTCGCCCACGCTCCAGCTTCATTCTTTCAACCTTCATCGTCGGCGCGACCGCCGTCATCGGCGCGGCGCGCCCGGCCCAGGCGGCGGAAAACGATCCGTTCGCGACCGACGCGCCGCCGGACGTGCCCGCGACCAACGTGGCGGCGCCCAGCCAGCAGGCGCCCGCGAATGCGCCCGCGCCATCGGACGCGAACTTCCCGACCGGCCTCGTCGAGCGGTTGCCGTCGTCCGCCTACCCGGAGCCGGTGATCCGCGGCCTCTACGGCAGCTCGCTCTGGCTGGACATGCAGGGCCATCAGTGGCCGTTCTACCCGCGCATCGGCGTCGGCATCTCCGGCTACGGCTGGGCCGACACCGACTATAAATACACGCGCATCGGCGATCCGGGACAGTCCCCCCACCTCACGAAGCTGTTCGGGCAGGCGCGCTTCGCCTTGCGTGTGACGCCGACCTACTCGAACGGACGGTGGTTCGCGCAGGCGCAGGCGGAGCTGATCGCGAACCTCGACCAGCTGGACGCGCAGCCGCAGGTCGCCGATACAGACGATCTGTGGGTCCGGACCGGCGTCTGGAAGACCTGGGACATCACCGTCGGCCGCTTCGAGGCGTTTCCCGTCTACCACTTGGGAATGGGCCTGGATCTGAACACCGACGAGCGGATCGGCGCCTACGACCAGACCCACAACCAGATCTCGGTCCCGCAGCCGTACCTCGCGAGCTTCATGTACTACCGGCCGCAGGGGCCGGCGAACATCGCGTTCCACTTCTACCCCGGCGGTCTCTTCCCAGACCGCAGCCCGGCCGCGACGTTCATCCGCCCGATCCGGCTCGAGCTGCTGGCGCAATGGGGCAACGACAACACCGTGAACGTGATCGGCGGTCGGCCCGCGATCATCTACGACCTCGGCTTCCTGAAGTTCCGCTTCGCCGCCGAGTACCAGTTGAAGTTCGCGCCGGATCCGGCGCCGATGGCCAAGAACGAGACGCGCAACCGCGGCATCGCGGGCTCGGTGCAGCTGGTGTTCGCCCCCTGGGTCGAGTTCGGCCCCAACATCGGCCGCGCGGTCACCGACCTCTACACGGCGGCGGGACTGCAGCAGGATGGTTCGTATGTCCCAGACACCTCCCGGTCGGGCGACCTGGTCAGCTACGGCGG
>DATFXS010000036.1:0-2848 GCA_035315605.1 Polyangia bacterium | reverse complement strand
GGGCGCGCCGTCGGGTGGCGGAGCTCGGCGATCGGGAGACCTTCGGCGGCGGCGCGCAGCACGACCAGATCGTGGGGCTGGGCGTTCGCTATCACCTGCTGACCCAGTACACCAGCTTCGTCGCCGTCGACACCATTCGTCGGCGCGGCAGCGCCGATCTGGTGACCGTGCGCCAACCCCTGCCGCTGCCCGAGGGCGTGACCCGGATGGCCGTCGCAGAGACCGGTTACGCCCCGCAGCCCATCATGCACAAGCTTGGCCGTAGCGGCGCGGACGAAGGGCTGTCCTGGGAAGACATCGTGGTCGTTCCTCGCCAATCGGGCTTCGCCGACAACGAGACCGACGTTCGTTCGGCGGCAGTTTCAGCGCTCACCGTGCGGCCCATGACGCTCGAGATCGGCAGTCGCGTCCAGGTGGCCGACCAGGGCGCGACGACGCTGTCGATGCCGACCCTATTACGCCTCGGGCTTCCCGCGAGCCTGGAGGCCCGCCTCGCGACCAGCGTGCTCACGGTCGACAATGACGGCGCTCACCGGCCCGACCTCGCGGTGGGCATCAAGGCCAACTTCATCGAAGCGCGGCCCGCGTCGCTGGGTCTGCTGGGCGAGATGCGGTTCGACTTCGACGACAAGACGGACGCGCGGCGCGACGCGCGCCTCGGTCTGCTCGGCGATCTCTTCTTCACGCGTCGCCTGACCCTTCGCACCAACGCTTCCCTGCTGTACTTGACCGGGGTCACCCGATCGCAGTACGCCTTCGGTTACGCTGGCGAGCTTTCGACGCTGGTCACGGGCCGCTGGTTGCTGTTCTTCGGTTCGTCGGGCACGGTCGCCGACCAGACCGCCGTCCGCCTCGAGGCCGGGACGACCCTGTCCTTGACCCGCTCGCTTCTGGTCGGCGTCGCCACCACGGCCGGCTTGACCGACGCCGCCGAGAAAGGCAGCGGCGCCCTCATCCTGCGCTGGCGCCTGTGAGCGGCCCAAAGCAATAGTCCGCGGGCCGGCTGGGCAACCAAAGGATGTCGGTGTTTGTCTGGCGACTGCGCCGGTCGGCGCCGGTGTCGAATCCTTCACCGGCGCCGGCGGCGCGCCGGGCTCACTCAGCCGAGAACTTGATCACCATCTGGTGGTGGTAGCTCTCGCCCTGGTCGGGCCTGATGATCTCGTCTTCGCGGCCCGGGATCACCGAGGCCGGGAAGTTGATCGCGTTCGGGTGCTTCTGCGTCTCGAGCGCCAGCGCCTGGTGTTGCCTGTACTCCGCTCCCCCCTTGCCGATCGTCGGCGGCTGGGTGGGATCGGGGCGGAAGTTCGTGGTGTAGAACTGAACGCCCGGCTGATCGGCCTTGATGGACATCGTCCGGCCGGAGACAGGGTCCTTGACCTTCGCCACCGGGCGCAGCTGGTCCGGCTTGCCCCGGACGACCCAGTTGTGATCGTAGCCGGGCGGCGTCTGATCGCCGACGCCGGGCTGGCCGGCGTTGAGACCGATCGCGTGCGGGCTGCGGAAGTCGAAGGGCGTTCCCTTCACGCCCGTGATCGTCCCATCCGGCACGCCGGTGGCGGCCGCCGGGGGCGTGTACTCGTCGGCGTTGATCTGCAGAATGTGGTTGAAGATCGACGTGCCCGAACCGGCGCCGTTCAGGTTGAAGTAGCTGTGGTGAAGCATGTTGAGCGGCGTCGCCTTGTTGGTGGTCGCCGACATCGAGATCTCCAGCTCGTCGTGGTTGGTCAGCCGGTAGGTCGACGTCGCCATCACCTGGCCCGGGAAGCCCATGTCGCCTTCCGGCGACGTCAGCGTGAATGTGATCTGCGGACCGTCGTCGGTCACCGCCGTCGTCGTGGCCCAGACGTGCTTGTCAAAGCCGCAAGGGCCGCCGTGCAGCGCGTGGTTGTTCGAGCCGGCAGGGCCCGCGCCCGTCACCTGGTAGGTGGTGCCGTCGAGCGTGAAGATGCCGTCCACGATCCGGTTGCCGACGCGCCCGACCGTCGCGCCCGCGAACTGGCTGTTGACGTATCCCGAGACGTCGTCGAAGCCCTGAACGATGTCGGCGAGCACGCCCGCCTTGTCCGGGACGTGGAGCTGGACCAGCGTCGCGCCGTAGTCGGTCAGCTTGGCGATCAAGCCGCTCTTGTTCGTCAGGGTCCACAGCTGCGCCGACACGGGCCCCGTGCACGCGCCCGCGTTGATGCTGGTCAGATCGATCGTCCCGAACGACACCGGACCCGACACCGATCCGGCCGGCGGATGTCCTTTCACTGCCTCGGATGCCGCCGTGCCGTCCGTGCCCAGCTCGCCGCAGCCGGCGAAACAGATGGCACCCAGCAACAGCCCCGTCTTCACAGTCAACCTCGCGTATCTCGTCATCGCTCTCTCCTTGTCCCTGAACCTGCGCCCTGGATGTTCGGAATTCATGGAAGCGCTCCTCCGAACATTTTGTGCGCCTGTAGCACGGCTCAAACGACGAGCACAATGGACGATCTTGTTTATTTGCCGCGGAATTTGCCGAATTCAGCAAATGAAGTTCCGGTAATTCACAACGGTCGTAAACAACGCTGACGTAAACAAATTGTTGAGCCGTGGGCGAGCGCGCCTGGCACTTTCAGTTGAAGGGCGAGTCTCGCGCGTTGTGCGGGACCAACAGGCAATGCCCCGTGCGTGTTGGCTGCTGCCACGCGCGAGCGCAAACGTTGCCGCAGATCGCGTGACCGTTCGCGAGGCACGTCGTTTGCGAGCGGCTGCGCGACCAAATCGATCGACGCGCGCGCAATCCCGGACGTGCGCAAAAATCTTCCAAACGGAGCCATCCCTAAAATGCACATCAGCCGCTATCGCGAAAAGAAGTCGCTCG
>DATFXS010000035.1:0-11786 GCA_035315605.1 Polyangia bacterium | reverse complement strand
GGTGACGCCGGCCGACCCGACGCTGTTCTATCGCGCGGCCAGCGAGATGCTGTGCGAGAACGTCGCCGGCAAGGTCGTCGACGTCTCCGGGTCGATGTACCAGAGCTCGAGTTACGCGGCCGCGATCTCGGACATGGTGTCGCGCGTGGTCGGGTACTCGCCGTCCGATTCGCACTACGCGATGGCGGTGTCGATCCTGACCGAGCACTACAACAACGCGCTCGCGTCGACGAACAACACGGGCAGCACGGCCACCAAGGCGACCAACGCGCTGCGGTCGACGTTCGCGCTGGCCTGCCAGTCGCCCACATCCCTTTCGTTCGGCCTTTGAGAAGAGAGGAACCACGAAAATGCTGAAACGACGAGACGCGCTTCTCACCGGGCTCTTCGGGACGGGTTACATCGGGCTTCGCGCCATGGCGACCGGGTTGCCGGCGTGGTTCCTCCTGAACCCGCGCCAGGCGACCGCGCAGAGCCTGCAGTGCGCAATCACGAACCAGACCACGCTGCAGTACCTGCTGGTCAGCGCCAACTTCAACGGCGATCCGATCAACTGCAACTGCCCGGGGACCTACGCGACGGGCGGCACGTCGGTGGCGTCGATGGCGATCCACCCGACGCAGGAAGAGATGACGGCGGCCAACGTGACGCTGGGCGGGGTCAGCTACGGCGCCTCGCTGCCCTGGTCCGATCCGTCGGTGGTGGTCGGCGCCAGCAAGGGCCAGCTCAAGACCGCGACGCTGGCGCGCACGTCCTTCTTCCACCACCTGACGGCGTCGACCGTCCACGGCGATCAGCCGAAGGTGATGAAGCTGATGGGCAAGACCAGCGGCAACGAGATGCTGGTCTCGGCGTTCGCCAAGCACCTGGCGCCCTGTTTCGGCACCGTCCAGCCGGAGCCGATCGCGGTCGGCGCGGGACGGAACGGCGCCGAGCTGATCAGCTACTCGGGGCGCACGCTGCCGTCGATCGCCCCGACGCAGCTCAAGCAGCTTCTGACCGGGTCGAAGACCGACCCGCTCGTGAAGCTACGCAGCGTGCGGGACGCGTCGCTCGACAAGCTGAACATGCTGGCCAAGTCCGACGGCACCGGCGCGCAGAAGGCGTTCCTCGACGCGATGGCGCTGTCGCAGACGCAGGTGCGGCAGCTGGCCGATCAGCTGTCGACGACGCTCAGCTCGATCACCGCCGACGACGTGAAGGGGCAGGCGCTGGCGGCCGCGGCGCTGTTCGCGGCCAACGTCACGCCGGTCGTGACGATGCGCATCGCCTTCGGCGGCGACAACCACACCGATTCCAACCTGCAGGCCGAGGCTGACCAGCACGTCAGCGGCGTCGCCGGCATCCAGACCGTCATGGACTCCCTGGCCGGTCTCTCCATCAACGGCACGGCCCTGTCCGACAAGGTGACCTTCGCGACCATCAACGTCTTCGGCCGGAACCTGAACAGCATCGCCAAGGCCGAGGCGCGCGCCGGCCGCGATCACTACGGCAACCATGCCGTGATGGTCATGATCGGCAAGAACATCAAGCCGAGCGTCATCGGCGGCCTGACCACGCCGTCGAGCGGCAACGCGCTGCAGGCGTCGGACATCGATTCGGCCACCGGCAACGCGAAGGCGGGCGGCGACATCCCGGCCGCGCAGACGCACGTCGCGGCGGCGCGCACGCTGGGCGTCGCGCTCGGCATCCCGTCGAGCCAGATCAACACCGATTTCATCTCGGCGGCGGGCGGCAAGGTGGTCAACGCCGCGCTGAGCGGCGTCTCCGGCTAATCGGTTCTAAGCGGGGCGGCGCTCCGCTCGCTGTCCGCTCGCCGTCGGTCATATCGCTCAGATGGACGTCGTCGTGGACGTGTACGTGGTCGTGGTCGTGGACCTGCACGTCGTCGTAGACGCAAACGTAGTCGTAGTCGTGTGCCTGAACGCGTCCGCGTGCACGCACACGACAGCGTCAGCGACTACGTCTAGGACCACGTTCACGTTCACCGGAGCGAGAGCGGCTCAGGTACACGCCGGAGTTCAAGTCGAAAATCGGATCCGGGCACTGAAGGTTTTTCGACCGGCTGCCCAGAGCCTTGTTCCTTTTTCAAGGATCGGGGAGGGCGGATCTGCGGTATGAGTAGTCCTGTTGCCGATCCACCCGGGACGAGCTGACCGCCGCTGGGCCGTGACCGCGTCACGCACGCTCGCGTTCGTCGTCGCCGTGCTGGTGCTGCTGGTCTCGCTGAACGCCGAGGCTGCGAAGAAGAAGAAGAAGGCGAGCAAGAAGCACAAGACGCCGGCCGCCAAGCACACGTCGAAGTCCAAGTCCAAGTCGAAGGAGAGCGATCGCGGCATGCCGCCGCCCGAGTCCGCCCCGGAGACCGACGAGGCGAGCAAGGAGCCCAAGGGAATCGACGAGAAGGCGCCCCCGAGCAAGAAGCCGGCCGGTGAGCCGGCTGACGAGGAGAAGGCGGAGAAGGAAGAAAAGCCGCCCGCGCCGCCGCCCGAGGCCGAGGAGGAAGGCGCCGCCAAGAAGCCCGCCAAGCCGGTCAAGCCGGCGCACCCGGCCGCGGAGCCCGAGTCCGAGGCCGGCGGGCCGATCGCGCTGTCGCTGGGCGTGGGCGGCAAGGCGCTGTTCCGGAATCTGACCTGGAACCAGGCGAACGGCGCGCTGGCGCCGTACACGCTGTCGCCCGGGCCGGAGGCGTCGATCTGGCTCGAGGCGTTCCCCGCGGCGTTCGCGACCTCTGGCTTCGCCGGCAACATCGGCCTCTACGGCCACTTCGACTACGGCCTCGGCGCGTCCTCGACGACGCCGGCGGGCATGAAGCTGACGACCAAGTACCAGGACTTCCTCGCGGGCCTGAAGATCCGCATCCCCTTCGGCAGCGTCCTGCCGTACATCACGGGCGCGTACGGCATGCAGAAGTTCAGCCTCGAACCGGTGGCGGCCGATCGGCCGAACTTCAACTACTCGTTCGTCAGCGGCGGCGCCGGCGCGCGCATCCAGCTCAACCCGATGTTCGACGTCGACCTCGGCGCCGCGTTTCTTTACGTCTTGAACCCGGGCTCGGCGGCCGGCGAGGTCGCCAGCAACGCCTTCTACCCGGGGGCGACCGCGAACGGCATCGACGCGTCGCTGTCTATCGGCGTTCGGTTGATCAGCATGATCGGCGTTCGCGCCGGCGGCGACTTCCGGCAGTTCGGCCTGAACACGCACTACGCGACCACGAACATGGGACCCCGGGCGGGCGGCGCCACCGACCGCAACATCAGCGTCTGGGGCGGCGTCGAGATCGTGTTCGACGGAATGGGAGGAGGCGGCGGCGGCGAGGAGGCGGCCCCCGTGAAGAAGGCGCCGCCCAAGGCCAAGAAGCCTCCGCCGCGCGAAGTCGAGCCGGAAGAGGGCGGAGAGGGCGCCGGGGCAGGGACCGAGGGTGGGGCAGGGGCCGGGCCGGGCACGGACACCGAAGAGTAACGCGCCCTCCCGACCTCTACGTTCGCCAGCGCCGGCGATTGTTGCGCCGCGGAGGCGGGGCCACGGAACTTAGCCGGTATGGCAATTACTCTGGACCATGGCCTGCGCTTTCGTGACGCGATGAAGGGTCTCGGCTTGGGGGCGGTGTTCGCGGCGGGGTTGGCGGTCGCTCTGACCGTCAGTCTGACCGTCCTGGAGGGCGATGCGACTGCGGGCCTGACGGCTGAGTTTCCGTCGGCAGCCTCGGCCGTGGGTGGGACCGGACACGCCCGGATGACGCTGGCGAAGGCGAAGAAGAAGAAGCGCGGCGGCGGCGCCGCCAGCAGCAAATCGGGCAGCGACGATTCGGCCGGCAGCGACGACGACGCGCCGAGCAAGGCCGCCCCGGCCAGCAGCGATTCAGGCGACGACTCGGTGAAGGAAGAGGAGCAGCTGTTCGGACCGACGAAGAAGAAAAAAGCGGCGCCCCACGACGACAGCGACGCGTCCGACAGCGGCAGCAGCGGTCACGCCGCGATCAAGATGGAAGACAAGTCAGCCGGCGGCGACGACAAGCCGGCCGACACCGTGTCGGCCAAGGCCTCCGAGCCGGAGAGCGGCACGTCGTCCACCGCGACCGCGCTGGAGTTCGGCCTCGGCGCGCGGGCGCTGTTTCGCAACCTGCAGTGGACCTCCGACGGGCGCGCCGCGGGCCTCGGCCCGTATTCGCTGACGCCGGGTCCCGAGACCGGCCTCTGGCTCGAGTTCTATCCGGCGGCCTTCGGCATGACGGGCTTCGCGGCCAACGTCGGCATCTACGGCAGCTTCAACTACGGCTTCGGCGTCGCGACGACGCTCGCCAGCGGCAAGGACGCCGCCACCACCTTCCGCGATTTCCAGGGAGGGGTGAAGCTGCGCATCCCCGTCGGGACGTTCATTCCCAACGTGTCGGTCGGCTACGGGCAGCAGGTGTTCGCGATCGCGCAGCAGCAGGCCACGACGGACCTGCCGCAGCTCGCCTACCAGTTCGTCCGGCCCGCGCTCGGCACGCGCGTGATGTTCACGCCGACGATCGCGCTCGACGTGACGGCGGCCTACCTCATGGTCATCGATCCCGGATCGGGGGCGAACCAGATCCGGTCGTCGCGATTCTTTCCCAAGGCGACCTCCTACGGCATCGACGTCTCGGCGTCGGTCGGGTTCAGGCTGACCGGGACGATCGGCGCGCGCGCGGGCGCCGACTGGCGGCAGTACGGCCTCAACCTGAACCCCGATTCGACCACCCGCTCGGTGGCGGGCGCAGTCGACCGCTACGTCGTCGCGTGGGCCGGCATCGAGGTCGTCCTGGACGGGTCGGGCAGCGGCGCCGGCGGCGACGACCAGCCGGTCAAGCCGTCGAAGCGGAAGCACCGCCACGAGCCGAAGCCTGACGACGAATCGAGCTCGGACGACGACTCGAAGTCCGACGCCAAGTCCGAGGCCGAGTAGCTGTCAGCGCTCGCCGCGGACGTGGCCGATCAGCAGAGGCTGCGCCTCGGTGCCGCGCAGGACCACCCGTTCCGGCGGTGAGCGCGGGCCGGCGCTGTCGCCGCTCTGATCCAGCTCGCGCACACTGTTGCCGCCGACCGAGACCAGCGCGCCCTGCTCGAGCACAGCCTCCGCGTAATGGATCGGCCTCCAGCGGCCGAGCCAGTTCGTCGGTTTGAGGTCCAGCGATTCCAGCAGGACGCTCAAGGCGCGGTGCTCTCCGGGGTACTCGCCGCTGGTCATCCCGGCGCGATCGTGAACGAGAGCCAGGTCATAGGGCCCCGACGTGTCGATTCGCGCCGTGCCGCTCTCGTCGGCCAGCAAGAACGGACGTGCCCCCCGCAGATCGAGGTAGCGCCGCCACTGCCCTGTGCCGCCTTGGTTCACGACGGCGTCGACCACGACCTCGTAGAGAACGCAGGCGCGACCACTGAGCGGCGCCTCCAGGAGCTCGCCGTCTCGTTGGATTCGCCCGGTCACCCTGACGGGGCCCCGCGCCTCGCCGATCCAGCTGCGCGGTTGCGCCGCGAGCGCGCGTTCGATGCGTCTGGCGCGGCGCTTGGCCCGGCTCGGCAGCAGAAAATGCCCGACCGTGAATAGAATCACCGCCACCGCGATGGCGCTGACCGGGCCCGCGTCCACGGGCCCGATGCTAGCAGGTACGCTGGTGCGCGGCGGTTAGCCGATCTTGCCGTACAGCAGGAAGGCGATGACGAGGCCGTAGATGACCAGCGACTCGATCAGCGCGAGGCCGAGAATCATCGGCGTGAAAATCTTGTTGGACGCCTGCGGGTTGCGCGAGATGCCCTCGACCGCCGAGCCGGCGGCGCGCCCCTGACCGATGCCGCCGCCCAGCGCGGACAGGCCGATGGCGAGCGCCGCGCCCAGGCCCAGCCACTTGTCGCGGTCGGCGCGAACGGCGTCGGCCGCCTGGGCGAACGCGGGGTTCGCCGACAGGAAGACGGCCACGGCGGTGCCGAAGGCGGCGAGAGGGGCGAACAGCTTGGAGATGCGGCGCATTGGAAGGCTCCTGGTCGGTGTCGGTTTTGTGTTGGCTCGGGAAATTAGCGGCGAATCGATCGAATTACTAGTGCTCTTCGTTTAGTGCTCTTCGTGGGCGACCGCCTGGCTGATGTAGACGGTGGTCAGCAGCGAGAAGACGACCGCCTGCACGACGCAGACGAGCACGCCCATCACCATGAACGGTACCGGCAGCAGGAACGGCAGGATGCCGAAGAACACGCCGACCAGCTTGTGGTCGCCGACGATGTTGCCCATGAGACGCATCGACAACGACACCGGCCGGGCGATGTGGCTGATCAGCTCGATCGGCAACATGAGCGGGATGAGCCACCAGATCGGGCCGAGGAAGTGCTTGAAATACTTGAGCCCGTGCTCGCGCACACCGAAGGCGTGGCTCAGCACGAACACCGACAGCGACAGCGCCAGGTTCGTCTTCAGCGTCTCGGTCGGCGGCAGGAACCCGGGGATCAGGCCCAGGAGGTTCGAGAACAGGATGAAGATGAACAGCGTGCCGACGAGCGGCAGGTATCGCTTGGCCGCCTTCTCGCCCATCACGCCCGCCATCAGGCCGAGCACGGTGTCGGCCAGCACCTCGAACAGGTTGCGCAGGCCGAACTTCGGCGGCGGCACCAGGCCCGCGTCGCCCGAGCCGCTGACAGCGACCGCGTAGCGGTACGCGCCGAACGCGACGAACAGGAACACGAGCAGCGCGCCCATGACGTGGACCAGGTCGAAGTTCGTCGTCTGGAAGACCTGCCAGTTCCAGGTGCGGACCATCGACGGGTGCAGGTATTCCTTCAGGGCTGGGTAGCCGGGCAGGAAGTCGAACCAAGTCGCGTGCGGGCTCACGAGGCCTCCCGTTCTTCTATTCCACTTTGGCCCGCGCGCAGGCCGAGCATCATGATCGATACGACGAACACCGAGAACCCGAGCGCGAACCGGATCGCGTCCAGATGGACCACCGCGATCGCGATGAACACCAGCGCGAACAGCGCCATCGTCTTGCCGATCAGCAGGAACGACAGCGCGCGCGACGGGCTGCCGGCACGCGCGCTGGCCACCAGGCGGGAGCCGATGCGCACCAGCAGCCAGAAGTCTGCGCAGGCAAGCAGCGCGCCCACGCCGGCGGCGACGGCGCCCCGCACGCCCCAGATCGCGCCCGCCAGGCCGGTCAGCAGCGCGGCGAGGATCAGGTTGATCCGTTCAATTCGCGCCAGCATCGCCGCCCTTCGTCGTGTCGCCGGTCTTGTCGCCGATCCTGTCTTCTTCGGCCACCGCGCGCTTGTACGCCTTGGTCACCCGCATCAGCGCCTTGACGGCTGCGCCCAAACCGAAGAAGAGGCCGAGGTACATGATCCAGTGTGTGTTGAGCTTGCGATCCAGAAAGTAGCCGGCACCGCCGCCGATCACGAGATCGAGGGCGATTTCGAGTCCCAGGGCCCCGGCCAACCCTGCCGAGCGCCACATCTTTTTACTGTCCTGGTCGATGGCGCGGCGTTCGTTTAACCCGCCCGCCGCGGAAGATCAAGGAGGGCGAAGCCCGGTTTCGCTGGAGACGCCTGGCTCGAGGGTAAGCTAGAGCCCGTGACCGATACGCCCGACGCGTACCTCCTCGTCGCCGCTGTTCGGTCGCAGTCCCGGCGCCACGATCCACGATGGATCGATGGCTTTCGGGAGGGCCTCGCCGAGGCCCGATGGCCGAACGGCCTCGATCCCACCGGCGAGCTGCGCGACTTTCATGATCGACCGGTCGGCCGTTACCAGTTCTTCGAAATGAGCGAGGCCGAGGCGCGCTGGGGAGGCGCCCCCTGGTTCAGCATCGATCCCCCGTGTCGCTTCGTCGGGCCCGTCTCCGGGTTCTTCAACTGGGAGTGGTGGGCCGACGCAGAGGGGGCAGAGGACTTCGCCCGTGACGTGCTGTGGGAGACGCGGGGTTATCTGGCACGCGCCGACCGACCGGACCGGTTCGAGGGTTTCGTGGAAGAGACATTCCGGCTCCGGGACGCCGACAGCAAGCACGGCTTCCATGACGGCGACTTCTTCCTGCGTGACGATCCGGTTTACGAGGCCTACGCGCGTCAGGAGATCGTCACCGCGGTCGAGGCGCTGGGGCTGCGTCCGGATTTGTTCAATGGCGGCACGAGCCACAACCCGCATCGAATCAACCAGTTCGTGCCGCGGAAGAACCAGACCTTCGCCACCTGCTGGGACACGTTCCGCGCGCACGAGGACGATCCGATCACGCTGTGGGGCTACAACCTGACCGGCGTCAGGTCGCCGGCCTTCGCGGACTTTCTGGCCCCTGCGGGCTGAGGAGGGTCAGGCCCCGGCGACGAGCCCGTCGAGGACCTCGCGGGCGGCGGTCGCGAAGGCTTGCAGGTCTTCCATGGTGTGGGCGAGCGAGAGGAAGGCCGCCTCGAACTGGGCGGGCGGCAGCATGAAGCCGCGCTCGAGCATGCCGTGGAAAAACTTTCCGTACATCTCGGTCGACGCCAGGCGCGCGCTCGCCATGTCGACCACCTCCTCGGGCGAGAAGAACAGCGTGAACGCCGAGCCAATCCGCTGCAGGCGCGCCGTGACGCCCGACCGGCGCACCGCGCGCCCGAGGTCGTCTTCCAGCACGCGGCCCAGCATCTCCAGCGTCATGTAGGCGTGCTCGTCCAGCCGCTTCAGCGTCGCCAGGCCCGCCGCCACCGCCAGCGGGTTCCCCGACAGCGTCCCGGCCTGGTAGACCGGCCCGACCGGAGCGACGACGTCCATCACGTCGGCGCGGCCGCCGTAGATGCCGAGCGGCAGCCCGCCGCCCGCGATCTTGCCCAGCGTCGTCAGGTCGGGGCGCACGCCGTAAAGCTCTTGTGCGCCGCCGCGCCCGACGCGGAAGCCGGTGATCACCTCGTCGAAGATCAGCAGCGCGCCGTGCTCGTCGCACAGGTTGCGGAGCAGCGGCAGGTAGGCGGGCCGCGGCAGCACGACGCCCATGTTGCAGGGGATCGGCTCGACGATCAGCGCGGCGATGTCGTCGCGGTTCTCCTCGAAGGCGGCGCGCATCGCGTCCAGGTCGTTGAACGGCACGACCACCGTGTCGGCGACGGCGGCGGCCGGGACGCCGCCCGAACCGGGCAGGCCCAGCGTCACCACGCCCGACCCCGCCTTGGCCAGCAGCATGTCGGCGTGGCCGTGGTAGCCGCCGTCGATCTTGATGATGCGGCGCCGGCCCGTGAAGCCGCGCGCGACGCGGAGCGCGGACATCGTGGCCTCCGTGCCGGAGGAGACGAGCCGCATCTTCTCCATCGACGGCATCATGAAGCGCACCAGCTCGCCGTACTCGACCTCGCGGGCGGTGGGCGCGCCGAACGTCGTCCCCGACGACGCGGCGTGGATGATCGCGACCAGCACGTCGGGATCGGCGTGGCCGAGGATCAGCGGCCCCCACGATCCGACGAAGTCGAGATAGCGGTTGCCGTCCGCGTCGAACACGGTGGCGCCCACGCCCCGCTCCATGAACACGGGCGTGCCACCCACCGCCTTGAAGGCGCGCACCGGCGAATTGACGCCACCCGGGAAGAGCGACTGCGCCCTCTCGAACAGGCTCGCCGAGCGCGCGCGCTTGTTGCCGGGGTTCGTAGCCATCGGACTCTAGTCTTCACCTCGCCCCGCGAAGCGGGGAGAGGTCGCCGGGCGCAGCCCGGCGGGTGAGGGGTCGGCGCCGCAATGAAACCCGGACCCCTCTCCCTGACCCTCTCCCCGCTTCGCGGGGCGAGGGCAAACGGCTTCAGCGTTTCGCAACGGATCGGTTTGATCGCGCATGGGGAATCCGAACGTCAGGTCTCGCCTTCGCCGCCTTCGTCTCCCCCTTCACCCTCGCCGTCGTCCGCGTCGCTCTCGTCGCCCAGATCCTCTTCGGCCAGCGGTTCCGCCTCCGCCTCGGCGCGCGCCGCCGCCACCTCGGGCGCCACCTCGCGCTCGCCCTCTTCCTTCTCGGCGATCCGCTCCATCGCGACGACCTTCTCGGCTTCCTTCTCGCCCTCCGCCTGCTCCAGGCGGATCAGGCGCACGCCCTGGGTGTTGCGGCCGATGGTCGGGATGCCGGCGACCGGCATGCGGATCAGCTTGCCGCCGTCGGTGATCAACATCAGGTCGTCGTCATCGGTCACCAGCCGCAGGCCGACCACCTTGCCGTTGCGCTCGGTGGTCTTGATCGTGATGACGCCCTTGCCGCCGCGGTTCTTGGTCGGGTAGTCGGAGGTCGGCGTCCGCTTGCCGTAGCCCTTCTCGCAGACGGTCAGCAGCGTCGCCGGCTCCTCGCGCGGGATGACGGCCATGCCGACCACCTGATCCGCATCGGCTGATTCACCTTGCCGCAGCCGGATGCCGCGCACGCCGCGCGCCGACCGGCCCATCGGGCGGACATTCTCCTCACGGAACCGGATGGCCCAGCCGTTGCGCGTCCCGAGCAAGAGGTCCGACGCGCCCTCGGTGATGCGGACGCTGACCAGATCGTCGTCGCCGGCGATCGTCAGCGCGATGATCCCGGAGACGCGGATGTTCGCGAACGCGTCCAGCGACGTCTTCTTGATCTGGCCGAGGCGCGTCGCCATCACGACGAACGCCCCCTCCGAGAACTCGCGCACGGGCAGAAGCGCGACCACGCGCTCGCCCTCCTGCAGCGGGATCAGGTTGACGAACGCCTTCCCTTTCGCCGTGCGTCCAGCCTGCGGCACCTCCCAGACCTTCTTCGAATAGGCCCGTCCCTTGTTGGTCAGCATCAGCAACGTATCGTGCGTCGACGCCACGAACAGCTGGGCGACGAAGTCTTCCTCGTGCGTTGCGGCGCCGGTGATGCCGCGCCCGCCCCGCCGCTGGGCGCGGTAGAGCGTCTTGGGGTTGCGCTTGACGTAGCCGCCGTGGGTGACGGTGACGACCATCTCCTCCGGCGCGATCATGTCCTCGACGTGGATGTTGCCGACGTCCTCGTCGGAAATCTCGGTGCGGCGCTCGTCGCCGTACTCCTTCTTCATCTCCTCGAGCTCGCCGACCACCACCTCCATCAGCCGGGCGTCGCTCTCGAGAATCGCCTCCAGCTTCGCGATCAGCTCGCCCACCTGCTTGATCTCCGCCACCAGCGCCTCGCGCTCGAGGCCGGTCAGCTTGGCGAGGCGCATGTCCAGGATCGCCTGCGCCTGCCGCGCGGACAGGTCGAAGCTCTGCATCAGGCCGGACTTGGCGCTCTCGGTGTCCTTCGACGACCGGATCAGGTCGATGACCGCGTCGATGTTGTCGACGGCGATCTTCAGACCTTCAAGGATGTGCATCCGATCGCGCGCCTCGCGCAGATCGAACATCGTCCGGCGCGTCACCACGTCGCGCCGGTGGGTCAGGTAGACCAGCAGCGCCTGCTTCAACGACAGGATCTGCGGACGTCCTTCGACGATCGCCAGCATGTTGATGCCGAACGACTCCTGCAGCTGCGTCATCTTCCAGAGGTTGTTACGGACGATCTCCGGAACGGCGTCCTTTTTCAGATCGACGACGATGCGCATGCCGTCGCGGTCGGACTCGTCGCGGATGTCGGAGATCCCCTCGATCTTCTTGTCGCGCACCAGCTCCGCGATCCGCTCGATCAAGCGGGCCTTGTTGACCTGGTAGGGGATCTCGGTGGCGACGATCGACTTGCGGCCGGTCTTCGGGTGTTCCTCGACGGTGGTGCGGCCGCGCATCAGGATGGCGCCCCGTCCGTGCTCGTACGCCTGGCGGATGCCGTTGCGCCCGTAGATGAAGCCGCCCGTCGGGAAGTC
>DATFXS010000034.1:0-3679 GCA_035315605.1 Polyangia bacterium | reverse complement strand
GCGCCGCGCGATACCGACCAACAATCGGCCAACATCCGTGAACAGGACCGCCGTGAACAACAAAAACATCACGCCCAACCACGTGTACGCCGACCAGACCGCGACCTGTCCGGCAATGGTGTGGGTTCGCCCTCTGGAAAGGATTGCCGCGGCCGGCACACCGACGGCGGCGAGGAGGAAAAACCACGCCAGCACGGCGCCCCAGGGCGGCGGCCAGTGCGGATCGCGCGCCAGGCGCACCCAGAGGTAGTAATGAATTCCACCCAGCAAACCGACCGCAACGGCAATGAACACAACGAAACGCGCGATCATCGGAACGCCCCTTTCTTGCCACGCAATATAAGAGAATCAAGCATTGCGAGACCGGAAGTTTGCGGTTAGTCTGCGCCCGCTCATACAGGGGGAAATGAGATGCCAAAACGTTCGGATCTTCAGGAAGTCGTTCAGCAGTTCGTCGACAAGTTGTCGTCGATGATCGAGACGGAGGTCGTGTCGCGCGCGCGTGAAGCCGCGCTGAACGCGCTCGACGGACGCGGGTCGGTCAGCATCCGCGGCGGCGTCATCATTCGAAAGCGTCGCAAAGGGCCGATTCAGCTCTGCCCCGTTCCTGGTTGTTCAAACCGGGCGGCGCCGGTGTTCGGCATGGTCTGCGCGAAACACAAGGACCTGCCCAAGGCGCAGATCAAGAAGTACCGGGAGGCGCGGCGGGCCAAGAAGCTGAAGGGCAAGTAGCAGCTCCGCGCGGCCGGCGGCAGGGCGTCGGCCCGCTTTTTTTCGGGGCAAAAAGCCCCCAAAACGCCAGGATGTCCGAAGGGATTGCCCCGGTTTTTTCACGGGGACTGTGGCGAGCGCGACACGCGCGCCCGCTGCGGCGTCTGGCGTCCGGCGAAATCTCGTGCGATTTCGCCACTCTCGAATTGGCACCGCGGTTGCGATTGGCACGCCTGTCAGGAGGCAGACATGGCCATCGCGACCGCCCCAGTGGATTACGAAGCTTACGACCGAACCCCCAAACCGACCCCGCTCGACGGACCGGCACTGGAGGCGCTGAAGGCGTGCGCCGAGCTCCGGAGCGCCTCCCTCGACGCCCTGCGGTCGCTGTCGCGTCTGGCGACGCTACGGCCCGTGAGTCGTGGTGGCACCGTGGCGGCGCAGGGAACGCGTTTGGACGCCGCGGTTCTGGTGGTTCGGGGGCGCATTCGCTCCGTTTGTCGCGCCCCCAACGGGCGTGAGATCTCCGTGGAGGTGTTTCGCACCGGCGATTTGATTGCCGACTTTGCGCTCGCCGCCGATGCCCCGCTGGCCAACGACTGGGAGGCGGTGGAGAGCTCGACCCTGCTGATGATTCCGCGCGATCAGTTCATGGCGTTCCTGCGCGCGGCGCCCGACGTGCTGGCGGGCGTGGCGGCGGGCCTGTGCGCCCGGCTGGAACGTTCCAAGCAACTGGCGACCGGGATTGCCCTGTCCGGCGTGCAGGAGCGGGTGGTCTCGCGGCTGGTTGCGCTCGGCCGCCAGGACGGCGCGCCTCAGCCGGAAGGTCTTCTCATCCGCAACCGGCCGACGCAGCAGGAGCTGGCCAACCAGATCGGCGCGTGCCGTGAGACCGTGTCGCGCACGGTTTCGGAGCTGGTACGCCAGGGCTTGCTGACGCCCCGCGGGCGCTCGCTGCTTGTAAGCAAACGCCTGATCGAGGGCACCGCCTAGCACTGCGTCCCGGCACAGCCGTCTCGGATGGGAACCCTCGGAGGGTTCCCATGCCCTCCCGCGCTGAGCTCCGGCAGGCGGAGCCCGCCTCAGCTACACGCGAAATTGACGCTGAGCCATACGCAGGCGAAACTTTGCAGGGTTTGGCCAGCAAGCCCAGAGTCGCGGGGACTGCGACAGAGGGGACACTCGTCCCATTTGCCGAAGTCGACATCCGCACTTCCATCCGACCCACCGTCGCCGAGATCGATCTCGGTGCGGTGCAGCGGAACCTGTCCCGCTTTCGCCGGGTGATCGGGCCATCGGTCGCTGTGTTCGGCGTGGTCAAGGCGGACGCCTATGGCCACGGGGCAGTACCGGTGGCGCGGGCGCTGGAGCCGCTTTGCAATGCGCTGGCGGTGTCGCTGGTGGAGGAGGGGCTGGAGCTGCGGGCGGCCGGCGTCCGGGCGCCGATCTTCGTCCTCGGCGCCTATTACAACCGGCACCAGGACGACGTGATCGCGCAGCGGCTGACGCCCGTGGTCTACGACCTGGGCGACCTCGAGCGATTTGGCGCCGCGGCTGCGCGCCGCGGGCGGCGCATCGACGTGCACGTGAAGGTCGATACGGGCATGAGCCGTCTCGGCGTGTCGGTGGACGACCTCCCGGCGGTGCTCGCGCGCTTCGACGACCTGTCGGCGCTGCGGCTCGCCGGGCTGTGCACGCATTTCGCTTCGGCGGACTTACCCGACGCGAGCGTGACCGAGCAGGCGCTGGACAAGTTCGATGCGTGCATCGGCGAGGCGATGCACGCGGGGTTCACCGAGCTCGCGCACCACGCCGCCAACAGCGCGGCGGCGATTCGGTTCCCGCGCGCGCGGTACGCGGCGGTCCGGCCGGGGCTGGCGCTGTTCGGCGCGATGCCGTCCCGTCACGTGGCGGTCGCGGATCTGGAACCAGCGCTGCGGTTGTCGACGCGCATCATGGCGGTCCATGACGTCCCGGTCGGCACGCCGGTGAGCTACGGCGGTCTGTGGCGCGCGCCGCGGCCGTCCCGGATCGCCACGTTGCCGGTCGGCTACGCCGACGGGTATCCGCGGCACGTGCGCGACGCGTGCGCGCTGGTCGGCGGCCGTCGCGTGCCGATCGTCGGCGCCGTCTGCATGGACATGCTGATGGTCGATGTCACCGACGTTCCGCCGGCCGACGCCGGCCTGGGCAGCGTCGTGACGTTGATCGGCCGCGACGGCGCCGAACAGATCACGGTCGACGACGTGGCGGGCTGGGCCGGCACGCTCAGCTACGAGATCCTGTGCGGCATCTCCAAGCGCGTTCCGCGCATTCAGCGCGACGCGGCCATCGTCTCCACTCCCCGGCCATGACCACGTCCTCCTCGGCCGACAACCCACCGGAGTCATCGCCGTTCGAACAGCGGGCTCGGCGGGCGCTCGAATATCTGACCGCGCCCGTCGCGGTCATTCTGAACTATTTCGGCGAGCGCGCGATCATGCTCGGCCAGGCGATGGGGGCGCTGTTCCGCGCGCCGTTTCGCCTGCGCCTTTTCCTCGAGCAGATGGAGTTCGTCGGGGTCGGCTCGCTTCCGATCATCTCGCTGGTCGGCTTCTTTTCGGGCGCGGTGTCGGCCCAGCAGGCGATCACGGCGCTGCGCATCTTCAACCAGGAGCGCTTCGTCGGCGCGACGGTGGGCATCTCGCTTGCACAGGAACTGGCACCGGTGTTCACCGGTCTCATGATCACGGCGCGCGCCGGATCGGGCATGGCGACCGAGCTGGGATCAATGCGGATCACGGAGCAGATCGACGCGCTGACCACGTTCGCCGTCGATCCGATCCAGTACCTGGTCACGCCGCGCGTGATCGCGACGACGCTGATCATGCCGGTCATGGGCATGGTGTTCAACATCGTCGGCCTGCTGGGCGCCTACCTGTTCTCGATCTATTTCGAGCACATCGACCTGGGCCAGTTCACCGAGCAG
>DATFXS010000033.1:0-9774 GCA_035315605.1 Polyangia bacterium | reverse complement strand
AGATCAACGCGTTCGTCGACGCGCACAACCAGGCGCGCAGCGGCCCGCTCACGCCGCCGCCGTCGCCGCCGCTGCCGCCGGTCAGCTGGGACGGGATCCTCGCCGACTCGGTCTACGACTACGCGATCATGTGCCAGGGCGCGATGGGGCTGCTCAGCCACAACGCGGACCGGACCGCCGACTACCAGGCGCTGGGCGGCAGCGGCTACGTGGGCGAGAACATCTATGGCACCAGCGGCCGCACCGCGGCGCCCGCCGACGCCGTCACCTTGTGGATGAGCGAGGCATCGAGCTACGACTACGCCACCAACAGCGGCAACGCCGGCCACTACACGCAGGTCGTCTGGCGGGACAGCGTGCGAATCGGCTGCGCGATCGTCGACTGTCCGGCGCTGACGTACCACAATACGGTGATCTGCGACTATGCCCCGGGCGGAAACATCTCCGGACAGAAGCCGTACTGACGCCTCACCGACGGCGCGCTGGTGGCACGCGCAGCCCGACGGCCGGATCCTGTGCACGCTCTGTCCGCGCTATTGCCGGATGGCCGACGGGCAGGCCGGCTTCTGTTTCATCCGCCAGAACCGCGGCGGCCAGCTGGTGCAGCTCGGCTACGGGCGGTCGACCGGGTTCGCGATCGATCCGATCGAAAAGAAGCCGCTCAACCATTTCTTTCCTGGCACGCCGATCCTCAGCTTCGGCACCGCCGGCTGCAACCTCGGCTGCAAGTTCTGCCAGAACTGGGACATCTCGAAGGCGAAGCTCGACGAGCAAGGGCTGCGCCGCAACACGCCGGACGACGTCGTCGACCTCGCCATCGCGCAGGGCGCGCCATCGATCGCCTACACGTACAACGATCCGGTGATCTGGGCCGAGTACGTCACCGACATCGCGCGCGTGGCGCGGCGCCGCGGCGTCAACAACGTGCTCGTGACGGCCGGCTACGTCACCGACGAGGCGCGCCCCGAGCTTTACGCCGACGCCGACGCCGCCAACGTCGATCTCAAGGCGTTCACCGAGGATTTTTACCGCAAGACGACCGCCTCCCACCTCGAGCCGGTGCTGGAGACGCTGAAGTGGATCCGGCACAAGAGCCAGACCTGGCTGGAGGTGACGACGCTGCTCATCCCCGGGCACAACGACGGCGACGACGAGCTCCGGCGCCTCGCCGAGTGGTTCGCCGCGAACCTGGGCCCGGACGTGCCCCTGCACTTCACGGCGTTTCATCCCGACTTCAAGATGACCGACCTGCCGCCGACGCCGCCCGGGACGCTGCGCCGCGCCCGCGCCATCGCGCGCGCCGCCGGATTGCGGTACGTCTACGTCGGCAACGTGCACGACGAGGACGGACAGACGACGTATTGCGCGCGCTGCGAGCGGCCGCTCATCGGGCGCGACTGGTACGCGATCACGCACTTCGCCGTCAAAGACGGCGCCTGCGCACACTGCGGGCATCCCCTCCCCGGCCGTTTCGGCGCCGCGCCCGTCGCGCTCCGCTCCGGCTTCCGCCGCCTGCGTGTGAGCATTTGACGGACGCGGCGGCGGTCAGCGCGCCCGCGCCCAAGCAGCATCAGCCTCGCGGCATCTACCTGCTCTTCGGCGTCGAGATGTGGGAGCGCTTCTCGTTCTACGGGATGCGGGGGTTCCTGGTGCTCTTCGTCGCCGCCACCCTGGCGAAGGGCGGCATGGGCTGGACGAAGGCCTCCGCCAGCCGACTGATGAGCTTTTATGCGTTCGCTTGCTACTCGTTTCCCGTGCTGGGTGGGTGGCTGGCGGATCGGTTCCTGGGCACGCACCGCGCGCTGGTGATTGGCGGGTTCATCATCGCGGCCGGGCACTTCACGCTCGCGATTCCGTCGGTCCCCTGTTTCTTCCTGGGCCTCTCGCTCGTCGCGATCGGCACGGGCCTGTTCAAGACCAACGCGTCGACGATGGTGGGACAGCTCTACCGGCCGGGCGACCAGCGCCGGGACGGCGGGTTCACGATCTTCTACATGGGGATCAATGTGGGCGCGTTCTTCGGCCAGATCATCTGCGGCTACTTCGCGACCAACAGCGATTGGGGCTGGCACTGGGGGTTCGGATCGGCGGGCGTCGGGATGGTCCTCGGATTGATCACGTACCTGGCCTTGCGACGTCACTATCTGCCCGGGATCGGCGACGTCCCGAACCGGGTCGTGGCCGCGGCGGAGCGGCCCCCGGCCGAACCAATGACGCGCGAGGAACGCGACCGACTGACGGCGCTGCTGGTCGTGATGGCCTTCTCGATCACCTTCTGGATCGCCTTCGAACAGGCGTCGACGTCGTTGAACTTCTTCGCGGACAACCACACGCGCCGGACGTTCGCGGGCTTCGAGATTCCGGCGCCCTGGTTCCAGTCGATCAACCCGCTCGTGCTGTTCGTCTCGGCGCCGGTCTTCGCGGCGCTGTGGACCGCGATGGGCCGGCGCGGGCGCGAGCCGAGCACGCCGGCGAAGATGGCCTGGGGTCTGGTGCTGGTCGCGCTCGGCTACGTCTTCATGGTGTTCGCCGGGCTCGCCAGCGCGAGCGGCGCGCTGGTCAGCCCGCTCTGGCTGGTGGCTGCGTACACGCTTCACACCTGGGGCGAGCTCTGCCTGTCGCCCATCGGCCTGTCGTTCGTGACCAAGCTGGCGCCCGTCAAGGTCGTCGCGCTGATGATGGGCGTCTGGTTCCTCGCCACCGGCCTCGGCGAATTCCTGGCCGGCCAGCTGGCGGCGCTGACGGATTGGATCGCGCAGGGGTCGCTGTTCCACCTGTTCGGCGGGCAGGCCGACTTCTTCCTGGTGCTGCTGGTGCTCCCGCTCGCCGTCGCCCTGGCGCTGGCTGTGATGACGCCGTGGCTGAAGCGGCGGATGCACGGACGCGACGTGTGAGATTCGTCGCCGCCGCGCTCTGCCTGTTACTGTCGAACGCCGTGGCCGCCGCCGCCAAGCCGCCCCCGATCGCGACGCGCAAGGATGACGTCGTCGACCGACTGCACGGCGTCGACGTTCCCGATCCGTACCGCTGGCTAGAGGACGCCGATTCGCCCGAGGTGAAGGCCTGGATCGACGCGCAGAACGGCGCCACGCGCCGCGCGCTCGATCGCGTGCCCGGCCGCGCCGCGCTGGAAAAACGCTTCTGGCAGCTCTACGAGATCGGCTCCGTCGGCGTCCCGGTCTCGCGCCCGTCGAAGAACGGCGATCGTCGCTACTTCCACACCCGGCGCGACGGCAAGCAGAACCAGCCGGTGCTCTACGTGCGCGACGGTGCCGGCGGCGCCGACCGCGCCCTGGTCGACGTCAACGCCGAGCGGGCGGACGGGACGCGCGCCCTCGATTGGTGGTTTCCGACCGACGACGGCGCGCGCGTCGCCTACGGCGTCTCCGACGACGGCAGCGAGGAGTCAGTGCTGCGCGTGCGCGACGTCGCGACCGGCAAGGATCTCGGTGACGAGATCTCGCGGGCGCGCAGCTGCTCGCTCGCCTGGACGCCCGACGGGCGCGCCTTCTATTACACGCGCTACCCCGCGCCCGGCTCCGTTCCCGCCGCCGAGGTGAAATACCACCGCGCCGTCTACTTCCACCGGCTGGGCGACGATCCCGCCAAGGACCGGAAGATCTTCGGCGACGGCCGCGACATGACCGACTGGCCAGGCGTCGACCTGTCGCCCGACGGCCGCTGGCTGGCGATCACGGTCAGCCAGGGCTGGTCGAAGAGCGAGGTCTATCTGGTCGACGCGCGCGCGGGCGGTCCGCCGGTCGCGGTCGCCGCGGGCGAGCCCGCCAGGTTCAGCGTCGTGCAGATGCTCGACGATCGCCTCTACCTGTTCACGAACAGCGGCGCGCCGCGCGGCCGCCTCTTCCTGGTCGACCCGGCCCGGCCGGCGCGCGCCGGCTGGCGCGAGCTGGTCAAGCAATCCGACGAGGTGCTGACGGACGTCGCCTACTTCCGCGGCGGGCTCGCGGTCGCGTCGCTGCAGGACGCGGCGCTGCGCCTGCGCCTGTATTCGGCCGACGGTGAAGCGCGCGGTGACATTCCCCTGCCCGGCCTGGGCGCGCTGACCGGCCTCTCGGGCGCGCGCGACGTCGCGGAGATCTTTTACGGGTTCACGTCGCTGCTGGTCCCGACCGAGATCTTTCGCGTCGACGTCGCGGGCGGCCCGCCGGCGTCGCGCTCGTGGCACAAGCTGCAAGCGCCGGTCGACGCGGGATCGTTCGAAGTCGAGCGCGTGATGGTCACGTCACGCGACGGCACGCGCCTTCCCCTGTTCCTGGCTCATCGCAAGGGGGCCAAGCGCGACGGCAAGCAGCCCGCGCTGCTGACCGGTTACGGCGGTTTCGACATCAGCATGCTGCCGAGCTGGACGCCCTCGGCGGTTCCGTTCCTCGAGGCGGGCGGCACCTACGCGCTGGCGGTGCTGCGTGGCGGCGGCGAGTACGGGGAGGACTGGCACCGCGCGGGCATGCTCGCGCAGAAGCAGAACGTCTTCGACGATTTCATCGCGGCGGCCGAGTGGCTGATCGCCAATCACGTCACCAGCGCGGCGCGGCTCGCGATCTCGGGACGGTCGAACGGCGGCCTGCTGGTGGGCGCCGCGCTGACCCAGCGGCCGGATCTGTTCCGCGCCGTCGTCTGCGGCGTGCCGCTGCTGGACATGCTCCGCTATCATCACTTCCGCATTGCCGCCCTCTGGATCCCCGAATACGGATCACCCGACGATCCGGAAGCCTTCCGGTGGCTCCACGCGTACTCGCCCTACCACCACGTGCGCGACGGGGTGGCCTACCCCGCGGTGCTGCTGCACACCGCCGCGTCGGACACGCGTGTCGACGCGATGCACGCGCGCAAGATGACCGCGCGCTTGCAGGCCGTCAGCCCGCGCGGGCGGACGCGAAGGCCGGTGCTGCTCCGCGAGGAGAGCCACGCCGGGCACGGCGCGGGCAAGCCGCTGGCGATGGTGATCGCGCAGGTGGTCGACGAATGGTCGTTCGTGTTTGCAGAGCTCGAAGTGAGGACCAAGCAGAAATGAAGAAGACCCGTGTCATCATCCTGTTCGGCGGGCGCTCGGCGGAGCACGAGATCTCGCTGCTGTCGGCGCGCAACGTGCTGTCCGCGCTCGACCGGACGCGCTTCGAGCCGGTGCTGGTCGGCATCGACAAGGCCGGTCGCTGGCACCGCGAGTCGGAACGGACGCTCGCCGCGGCGGCCGGCGATCCACGGCATGTGATGCTGGACGCGAGCGCGCCCGCGGTCGGCATGGAAGACGCGCTGGTCTCGCGCGCGCCCGGCGCCCCCGAAGGCGTCGACGTCGACGACGTCGTGTTCCCGATCCTGCACGGCACGTTCGGCGAGGACGGGACCGTGCAAGGGGCGATGGAGCTGGCCGGCATCGCCTACGTCGGGGCGGGCGTGCTCGGCTCCGCGATCGGCATGGACAAGGACGTCGCCAAGCGCCTCCTGCGCGACGCCGGCATCCCGGTCGTCGACTTCGGCACGGTCACCGCGGCCGCGTTCCGGCGCGATCCAGCGGCGGCGCTGCGCGCCCTCCCCGACCTCGGGTATCCGCGGTACGTCAAACCGGCCAACGCGGGCTCGTCGGTCGGCGTGTCGCGCGCCGCCGGTCCGGCCGATCTCGAGGGCGCCGTGCGGGCTGCGCTCAGCTTCGACGGCAAGGTCCTGGTCGAGCGCGGCGTCGACGCGCGCGAGATCGAATGCGCCGTGCTGGGCAACGACGATCCCCAGGCGTCGATCCCCGGCGAGATCGTGGTCCACCACAAGGACGGCTTTTATTCTTATGACGCCAAGTACGTCGACCCCGACGGCGCCAGCTGGAAGATTCCGGCGGAGCTGCCGGCGGAGATGATCGCGCGCGTGCAGAAGCTGGCGGTCGCGACGTTCCGCGCGCTCGAGCTGGCGGGGATGGCGCGGGTCGATTTCTTCGTAACGCGCGATCTCAAATCGATCTACGTCAACGAAGTGAACACCATCCCCGGCTTCACCGCCGTGTCGATGTACCCGAAGATGTGGGAGGCCTCGGGGCTAGCCCCGAGCGCGCTGATCACCCGGCTGATCGAGCTGGCGATCGAGAGGCGCGACGCGCGTCACCTGTTGAAAACGACGCCGTAGAAGCGAGGACCACTGAAGGTTTTCAGTTTTTGCGACCATTTTTCCTGCGCGGTAGGTTGCGCACTTTCATCCCCGCAATTTCCGTGTATCCAAATAGCGCCTCGTTCGTATATCGCGCGTGGACAAGAACACAGACACCGTGAAACGAGGCGTGGGCCGCCCCTCCAAGGCGCAGCCCTTCAGAGCGTTCGTCGTCGACCTCCTGCTCAAGGAGCCGAATCTGCGATCGCTCGAGATCGTATCGCGGGCGCGGGCCGCTGGTTACGACGGCGGCAAGAGCGCTCTGTACTCGCTGATCGCGAGCGTGCGGCCACGGCGCACGCGGCCGCTCAGCGATCACGATCGCGTTCCCGGTGAGATCGCGCGCCACGGCTTCGGCCAGATCGACGTGCGCTACCGCGACGCGGGCGAGCGGACGCTGACGTTCTTCGTCTCGCGCCTGGAGTACTCGCGCTACATCGTCGCATCGGTGGTGCCCGATCAGAGCGTCGAGACCTGCGTGCGCACGCTGGCCGCGCATCACGCCGTCATGGGCGGTGTGCCGTTGCTGGCGGCGTTCGACCGGCCGCGCCCGATCGGCGTGCGCGCCGACGACGACGGTCAAGTGACCGAGTGGGATCAGGGGTTCGCCTACGCGGCGCTGGAGCTCGGCGTCGGCGTCGAGGTGCGCGCGCGGCGCGGCGCCGAGCGCGGCCCGGGGACCAACCTCGGCAACTGGCTGAAGCTCGCTTTCTTCAAGAACGCGAACTTCGTCGACGAGGCCGACGCGGCCGAAAAGCTTGGCGAGTGGACGCGCGAGTACAACGCGCGGTCGCAGGCCGAGGTCGGCGGCAAGGCGCCGGCGATCCTGCTCGCGGAGGAGAGGCAGAGGCTGCGCCCGCTCAAGGTGCAGCCGCACGATCTCGCGCTGCGCGTTCCCGTCCTCGTCGGGCCGCGCGCCTCGGTCGTCTATGACGGCCAGTCGTACGCGATGCCGCCCGAGGCGGTTGGATTGATCGGCGTCCTGCGTCTCTACCCGGACCGCGTCGAGATCGCGGCGGGCCGTTACGAGACCACGCACCCGCGGCGGCGACAGTCGTCGCCGTACGCGCCCGTTCCGGAGATCGCTGCCGCGCCCGTCGCGAGCGACCCCGGCGGCGACCGGCCCCGCCCGCGGCGTCCGACCGGCTCTGGCCCGATCCCGATCTCGCCGTCGATCACCGCCGGCAACGCGTAGCCCTGCCGCCACGGTCAGGCTTCGGCTAGGCTGGCGACCCAACGCCAGCCTTCCCTGGAGGTCACCGTGGACAAGCCGGAGCTGCTTCGTGCCATCTCGCTTTTCGAAGGGCTTCGGCCCGAAGACCTGGAGGAGTTGGCGAAGAGCCTGACCGAACGCCCCTTTCGAGCGGGCGAGATCATCTTCCATCAAGGCGCCGAGGCGACGGCCATGTTCATCATCGCCGAAGGCCACGTGAACATTCACCTGCCGGGAGAGCAGTCGCGGCGGGTCTCGCTGCAGGACCTCGCCCGGGGAGAGTACTTTGGCGAGCTGTCCCTCTTCGACCACAAGCCGCGCTCGGCGAGCGCGCTCGCGACCACGGATGTCGTTCTTCTGGAACTGACGGCAGAGACGTTCTCTCGTTACATCGAGCAACACCCAGGCGCGTCTCTGCCGATCCTGCGCACGATGTCGCAAAGATTGCGGGAGACGAACACGCTCCTGTCAGAGCGCGCCGCCAAGAACGTCGTGGAGGAGATCGACAAGACGCTCACGTGGAAGGATCGACTCGCCGATCGCGTCGCCGAGTTGAACGGCAGCTGGACGTTCATCATCGCGCTGCTTGGGTTGACGGTGGCCTGGTCAGTCGCGAACGTCTTCTTGACCCGCACATTCGACCCGTACCCATTCGTCTTCTACAACCTTCTCCTGGCGGTGCTCGTGGCGCTGCAGGGACCGCTCATCGTCATGAGCCAGAATCGGCAGTCCACGAAGGACCGCGCGCAGTCCGAGACGGACTTCCAGGTGAACCTGAAGAACGAGGTGAATATCGAGACCATCCTGCGCGAGCTGGGTGAGCTCCGCGCGGAGATAGCGGGCCGCGCGGACAAGATCGAGCGCCGGGCTTAGCTGGCGCCGATGCCGCCCTTGCCGCGGCCGATGCCGTAGTAGCTGAAGCCGGCCGCGCGCACCTCGGCGGGGCTCCAGATGTTGCGGCCGTCGAACAGCACCGGCTGCTTCATGAGCGACTTCAGCCGCTCGAAGGAGGGCCGCCGGAACTCGTGCCACTCGGTCACCAGCACCAGCGCGTCGGCGCCCTTGGCGCAGTCGTAGTTCGATTCTTCGTATTCGATGCGATCGCCGAGCTGCTTGCGCACGACCTCCATCGCCACCGGATCGGTCGCGCAGACGCTGGCGCCCGCCGCCAGCAGCTGCTCGACCAGCACCAGCGCCGGCGCCTCGCGGGTGTCGTCGGTGCCGGGCTTGAACGCCAGGCCCCAGACCGCGATCCGCTTGCCCTTCAGGCTGCCGCCGAAGTGCGCGATCACCTTCTCGCCCAGCTTCTGCTTCTGCCGTTCGTTGACGGCGACGACGGCGTTCAGGATCGCGAGATCGTAGCCGACGTCCTTGCCGGTGCTGACCGCCGCCCGCAGGTCCTTCGGGAAGCAGCTGCCGCCGAACCCCGGCCCGGCGAACAGGAACTTCGGGCCGATGCGGACGTCCGAGCCCATTCCCCTGCGGACCAGCTCGATGTCCGCGCCCAGCAGCTCGCACAGGTTCGCGAGGTCGTTCATGAACGAGATCCGCGTCGCCAGCATCGAGTTGGCGGCGTACTTCGTCAGCTCGGACGATCGGCGATCCATCACCAGCATCCGGTCGGTCGTGCGCGTGAACGGCGCGTACAGCGCGCGCAGGGTGTCGACGGCGCGCTTGTCGTCGGCGCCGATGACGACGCGGTCGGGCTTCATGAAGTCGTTGACCGCGTCGCCCTCTTTCAGGAACTCGGGGTTCGACGCCACCGCGAACTCGTGCTTGGCGCGCTTCTTGACGATCGCTTCGATCTTGTCGCCGGTCCCGACCGGGACGGTCGACTTGGTCACCAGCACCGCCCAGCCGGTCAGCGCGTCGGCGACCTGCTCGGCGGCCTTGAAGATGAACGACAGATCGGCCGAGCCGTCCGGTCCGGGCGGCGTCCCGACGGCCAGCAGGATCACCTCGGCGCCCGCGACGCCGCTGGCGACGTCGGTCGTGAATGTCAGCCGTCCCTCGGCGACGTTGAGCGTGACCAGCTTGTCCAGACCGGGCTCGTAGATCGGCATCACGCCCTTTTTGAGGCCCTCGATCTTCGACGCGTCGACGTCGCAGCACGTGACGTCATTGCCCATGTCGGAGAATCCCGCGCCCGCGACGAGGCCCACGTATCCGGTGCCGATGACGCAAATCTTCATGGCGTCTCACATACCACGACTCGCCCGGATCGGGCGGGCTTTGGCCGCCGCGGCCCGGCGCGTGCGATATTGGGCGCGTGAACGTCATGTTGCTCGCGGCGGGCCGTTCGACGCGGCTCGGCGCGCTGGGTCTGGCGGCGCCGAAACCGCTGGTCCCCGTGTGCGGGCATCCCGCCATCCGGTTCGGGCTGCACGCCGCCGCGCGCGCGGGCGCCCGCC
>DATFXS010000032.1:0-7027 GCA_035315605.1 Polyangia bacterium | reverse complement strand
GGCCCGATGCTGAGCGCGACGACCTCGCCCGATCGCGCGCCGCCCTTGCCGGCCTCGGTCAACCGCAGCGCGGTCTCGACCGCGTACTCGTCGAAGGTGTTCAGCTGCCAGGTCGCGGCCCCAAGATCGATCTTGCCGCCGCCAAACTTCAGCTTCTGCTCGGGGTTCGGAACCCGCTTGCAAGTCACCAGGATTTTCACGGGGGTGACTATAACTATCGACTCAACCCACCGCGAGCCTGAGCGCCTCTTCCAGGCAAAGCAGGATCTCGTCGTCGATGTCGACCAGGTAGACCGTCGCCGGTTTCGGTTGCCGGTGCGCGCGCAATTCGTCGACCATCGCGCGTGCCGCGTCCGCCGGATCGACGCCACCCAGGCCCGTCCCCATGCCCGGAATCGCCAGCACCTCGATCCCGAGGCGCGCCGCAGCCAGCAGCGCCGCCCGCGTCGCGCGCCGCACGTTCTCGACGCCGACCTTCATCCCCGGCTGCTCCATCGTCGGCGCGTGAATCACCTGCTTCGCGAACAGCTTGCCCGCGTTGGTGACGACCGCCGCTCCGACGGCGATCGGCGCCAGCGACATCGCCTCTTTCTGGATGCTGGGGCCCCCCTTGCGGGACAGGGCCGCCGCCACGCCGCCGCCCATAATCCCCATAGAATTCGCAGGGTTAACGACCGCGTCCACCGCCATGGTGGTTATGTCGGATTTCGCGAGATGAATCTGCATTTGGGGGCTAGAGCGCCGCGTGCGCCCTCACCTTAACACCCCCGCTCGCGTAATCGCAAAATCGGGCCGAGGCCTCAGCCGAAGATCTGCTCCAGCTCCTGCTCGACCTTCTGCGTGTCGGCAGAGCGGGCGACCGACAGCTCCTGGACGATCAGCCCCTTGGCCGTGTCCAGCATGCGACGTTCGCCGAACGAGAGCGGCTTCAAACCCTTGAGCCGGTAGAGATCGCGGAAGACCTCGGCGACCTCGAACAACGACCCGGACTTGATCTTCTCCATGAAGCCCCGGTAGCGACGGTTCCATGTCTGGCGATCGATGTGGACTTCCTTGTCCCGCAGGATCTCCATCACCTCTTCTATTTCCGCGCGGCCGGCGACTTTGCGCAGCCCGACCTGTTCCGCCTTGTCGGTCGGCACCAGGATCCGCAGGCCCGTCTCGAGGCCGCGCAGAACGTAGAAGTTCTGGATCTTGCCGTAGACTTCTTTTTTCTCGATGCCGACGACCTCGGCCACACCCTGCGAGGGATAAACGGCCTTGTCGCCAATCGTGAATTCGCCCGTCATCGTCGACATTCCGACCTCCTGATTTTCAGGGCTCTGCCGGGCGCACTGGCCCGACGCTTCGGCTGACGGCTCCACCCCCCGGTCCAGCTCAGGTGATGACTCGTACCTCCACCTACAAAGTAGTCGGCCGGCGACGGTAATGTCAAGCGCTGGATTTTTACCGCGCGACCCCCGCGGCCTGCGCTATCTTGCGCCGCTGGATGGCGCGCTATGCCTTCGATGACCCAATGGCGGTGGCGGTGAGCAGCTCGGGCGGTGGCTGGTCGAAGCTGTTCTATCTGCTGCTGGCGGGCGCGGGCATCGGGTTCGCCGGCTACGTTTACCTGATTCCCTACCAGAAGATGGAGCACGCGGTGGGCGGCAACCAGTCGGCCGTCGCCGACGAGCGCCGGGCGGCGGAAAGCGCGATCGCCGAGCGCGACCGGTTGAAGGCGGACGTCGAGAGGTACAAGGTCGCCGTGGCCGAAAAGTCGACGTCGGACGGGAAGCGCAAGGCGTCGATCGACACGCTGGCGACCACGCTGAAGCCAGGGCTGGAGGCGCTGGGCGCGACGATCGTCGCCGATCCGGCCGCGGTCATGGTCAGCTTTCCCTCCACCAAGATCATCGACTCGAACGGCATCGACGTTTCGGAGAGCAACGGGATGGCGGCGATGAAGATCCTCGCCGAAGCGGCCAAGCGAGAGAGCGCGAAGGTTCGCATCCGGGCACGCTCGTCGGCCGCGGCGCCGCCCAAGGAGCTGCGCGGCCTGTTCCACACCGCTGGAGAGATGAACGCCGTGCGCGCCGCGCGCGTGATGTCGGCGCTCGAGCACGCGGGCGTCGCGCCGGCGCGCATCACGATCTTCGGCGACGTCGCGGAGAAGGGTGCGTCGGCGCGCCCGGCCCGCGGCAAGAAGGCGGTCGTCGCCACCGGCGATCGCGTCGAGCTCGAGATCGAGCCCGAGTAAACACGTGCGCAGTCGCGGGCGCTGGACGCTGCTCGCGATGGTCGCGGGTCTGTTGGCGTCGGCGCGTCCGGCGGCAGCCTACGATTTCTCGCTGGGCCTGCGCACGATCGGCCAGGGCTACCAGGTGCGCCGGTTCGCCGCTGACGGCAGCAACGAGCTCCTGTCCCGGCGCCGGCTGACCCAGTACATGGACCTGTCGGTGTTCGATCTGGCGCCCGCGGGCTGGCGCGGCGACGACGGCGATCGCAACATCATCTACTTCGACGCGTCGTTGCGCTTCGACAGCGACTTCGGCGGCTACTTGCTGGGGCGGCCGACCGGTCCCGACGAGATCCGCGAGCTGCAGCAGAACCAGTTCGACATCCTGTACGCGTTCCTGGGTGGCCGGAACATCGGCGGCCGCGTGGATTTCGAGCTGGGTCGTCAGATCCATTTCGATCTGGTCGACTTCTTCGCCTACGACGGCGGAGACGCAATCGTGCACATCACCCGCAAATTTTCGGTCGAGGCGTACGGCGGCACCGAGGTGCGCGGCGAGCTGCCGCTCTCGGCCCCGATCTACGAGCTGGACGGCACCAGCGCCGGATCGCGCGACCCGGCCACGCGACCGGATCAGAATTCGATGCTGCGGCCGCTGGCCGGCGTGGCGGTGGCGGGCGGCAGCGACGGCGGGCCGCTGTTCGCGCGGCTCGCCTACCGGCGGGTCTGGTCGGCGACCGCGGATCAGCTTCCCGGCGAGCCCTCTTCCGGCGTCAACGACGAGAAGCTGTCGCTGACCGCGTTCGCGGCCTGGCGCGACCGCATCCAGGCCGCGGGCGGCGTGCGCTTCAACCTCTTGCTGGGCGAATTCGACGACGAACAGCTGATGGTCAAGCTGCGGACGTTCGGGCGGCAGTGGCTGACGCTCGAGTACGTGTACCTGGCGCCGACCTTCGACGGCGATTCGATCTGGAACGTGTTTTCGAGCGGGGCGTACCGCGATCTGCGCGGCACCTACGAGCTGGCGCTGGGGCCCGAGGTCAAGGCGTACGGGCGCGGGTTCGCGCGCTTCTTCACGGCGTCGGGCCACGCCGGCGGCGCCAGCGTGGGCGCGACCTGGCGGCGCGGGCGGGGCCTCGTGCGCGGCGACGGTTACTGGGAGGACGGCTTCGGCGGGCTGAAGCTGGGCCTCGATGCCTCGGCGCGGATCGCGCTGCGGCGGACGTTCGAGCTCGAGGGACGGCTGACCGGCTACCACTGGCACGCCGACGCGTCGTCGGACATCTCTTCGGCCACCGCGCGCGCGACCAACGACGCGGGCGTCGTGTTCGGCGGGCAAGCGGGGGGGCGCTGGCTGCTGGGCCAGGGCGTGCGCCTGCACCTTCTGTTCGAGGACAACGTCGGCACCTACTACCTCAGCCAGTTCCGGGGTCTGGCCGTCGTGGAGGTCGACGCCTCGCTATGAAAATGGGGGGACCGCCCGGCGGCTTGGGCAGGGAACTGCTTGGCGCGGCGTCGGCCGCCGCCTCTGCGTCCCCCCATCCCCCCGCGGCTCCTCGCGGTGAAGCCGCGTCTCGCCGCCGACTTGCCGCCGCGGGCGCCGTCTTGGTCGTTGCCGCCGCCGCGGTCGGCGCCGCGCTGGGGGCGGACGGGCACGCGCCGTCGCCGCTCATCTACCCGGCCGAGACGATCCCGCTCGCGTTCGATCACGCGCAGCACGCGCGGCTCGGGGCGACCTGCGAGGGTTGCCATCAGAGCGCGCTGACCTCGACCTGGGCCTCCGACAACCTGATCCCGCCCGAAGCGGCTTGCCGTTCCTGCCACAAGATCGATCGCACGCAGCCGGCCAAGGCGGTGCCGAAGGGGCAGGGGGCGGCCCGCTGCGACGCCTGCCACACCGACGGGAAGGGCGGCGTCTGGATGCCGGGCGCGGGCGCCGCGGTCGAGCCGCCGCGCGTGGCGCTGCCGCACCCGAACTTGAAGTTCAACCACAAGCTGCACGCCCAGCGCGGGATCGCCTGCGCGCTCTGCCACGCGAACGCCGAGATGCAAGACGGACCGGTCACCCGGGTCGACTTGCCGCTGATGGCGAGCTGCCTCGGCTGTCACGACGGCAAGCAAGCGACCGCACGCTGCTCGGCCTGCCACATCACCGAACCGGACGGCCGGCTGAAGACGAAGCTGGTCAGCGCCGCGACGATGGCGGTGGGCGGCACGGGTCCGCTCGTGCCGTCGGGATCGCTGCGCGGCATCGACGCCCACGGACCGACGTTCCGTCGCGATCACGCGGTGGCGGGGCGCGACGAGAAGTATTGCCTGTCGTGCCACAAGCGGAACGAATGCATCGACTGCCACGGCGGTGTCGTGCGCCCGCCCGACATTCATCCTTCCGACTACGTCTCGCTACACGCGGTGGACGGACGCCGCAACACGCCCGATTGCTCGGCGTGCCATCGCACCCAGAGCTTCTGTGTTGGTTGCCACCAACGGAGCGGTGTCGCGTCCGACCCCGAAGGCGGGGCCCCGGGCCGGCGCCCGAACAATCCCTTCGGCACGGGTACGGGACTGAAGAGCTTCCACCCGCCCGGCTGGGTTCGCGACGCGACGGGCGCCGTGATCAGCACCCCGCGGTCGACCAGCCATTCGCTGGCTGCCAAGCGCAACATCCGCTCCTGCGCCTCGTGCCACCGCGAGGAGAGCTGCCTCGCCTGCCATTCGACCGACCCGGCCCGCGGGCCGTCGTTCTCGCCGCATGGCGCGAACTTCGCTGGCACAGCGCGTTGTCGGTTCCTGGCGGCGCGGAACCAGCGCGCCTGTCTCAAGTGCCACGCGGTCGGGTCGATGCAACTGACGTGCGACTAGGCACTAACTGGGTGCGCACCCGGGGCGCAGAAAATGCGGAGGCGTCGAATCTCGCGGGCTTTTTCGGCGGCGTTATAATTTGATGGTGGTCGTTCCTGCATTGATTGTTTCGTGTCTCGCCATGCCCGCCGACGGACTGGCGACTGAACCCCCGCCAGGGATCTTCGATCCGGTCGCGGCGCGCGCCGAGCACATGACGCCCCCCGAAGAGCGCCCGCTTTCCAAGAAGGAAGAGTGGCTGCGCGAGAAGGCGCTGCGTCCCGATTTTCGCATCAGCGACAATGAGCTGGAACGCGCGGCGAATCCGTCCCGGCGCGAAAAGGCCGCGCGCGCGAAGCAGCTCGCGAACGCGAAAGGCCCCGAGCCGCTGGTCCGTCCGGGCGAGCGGATCGAGCCGGTGACGACGCTGTTCAACATCTGGACGCACGAGGCGCTGCCGATCCTGCCGGGCGAGGCGCAGACCCTGCAGAGCCGCTTCCACGTCTTCCTGCGCGATCACTTCACCAACCAGGCGACGCACATGGACACGCGCCTCATCGGCGTGCTGACGCACGTGGCGGGCAGGTTCTCGGCGCGGCGGATTGACGTCGTGTCGGGGTATCGCTCGCCGAAGTACAACCTGATGCTGCGCAAGAAGGGGCATCAGGTCGCGCGCGACAGCCAGCACACGCACGGCAATGCGGTCGACTTCCGCATCCGCGGCGTGGGGACGCGCGAGGTGCTGCACTACGTGCGCTCGTTGCACGTCGGCGGCGTCGGCTTCTACCCGCACTCGCAGTTCGTCCACAGCGACACCGGCCGCGTCCGCTACTGGACCGGTTCGTAGCCTATTCTGGTCCCCTCGCCCCGCGAAGCGGGGAGAGGGTTAGGGAGAGGGGCGCGCTACTTCCGGCGCAGCGCGATCAGCTGGTTCAGCGAGCCGGAGGCGAAGCCGGCGAGATCCAGGGCGACGAAGGTGAAGCCGTGGGCGCGGCCGGCCTTGACGATCGCCTCGCGGGCGTCGAGGGCGCGCGGCATGTCGGCGACGTCGATCTCGAGGCGCGCGACGTCGCCGTGGTAGCGGACGCGCAGCTGGCGGAAGCCGAGCGCGCGCAGCGCGTCCTCGAAGCCGTCGACCTGGCGCAGCCGCTCGGGCGTTATTTCGGTGCCGTAGGGGAACCGCGACGACAGGCAGGCGAGCTGCGGCTTGTCCCACGTCGGCAGGCCCAGGTCGCGCGACAGCGCACGTACGTCCGCCTTCGTCAGGCCGGCCTCGACCAGCGGGTGGCGCGCGCCGCGCTCGTTGGCGGCGGTCAACCCGGGCCGGTGATCGCCGAGGTCGTCCAGGTTCGTGCCGATCAGGACCTCGGCCACGCCCAGCGCGTCCGCGCGCGGGCGCGCGATCTCCAGCAGCTCGGCCTTGCAGTGGTAGCAGCGGTCGGTCGGATTCTGGGCGAACCCGGGCCGTTCCAGCTCGTGCGAATCGACGACCTCCAGGCGCGCGCCGATGCCGGCGGCCAGCTCGCGCACGGAGCTTCGCTCGCTCGCCGCCATCGTGATCGACACCGCCGTCAGCGCCACGCAGTGCTCGCCGAGCGTGTCGTGCGCGACCTTGAGGAGCAGCGTCGAGTCGACGCCGCCCGAAAAGCAGACCAGCGCCGAGCGGTAGCCTGCGATCACGGCGCGGAGGCGATCGTGCTTGTCGGCCAGCGAGGGCCCAGCCAGAGCGGGCGAATCGGCGGAGGGCAACATGAGACGCGACAAATATAGGACAAAAAGTTAGGATTTCGCAGCCGTGGAGGGCGCCTTGCGCGTAATCGCGATTGTGGCCGTGGTGGCGATGGCCGGGTCGGTGGGCGCGCAAACGAAGACTCAGGCCGCACGCGAGGCCGCCGAGAACGGCCGGCGCGCCTACAACCTGAGCCACTGGGACGAGGCGGTCACCGACTTCGAGAAGGCGTACCAGCT
>DATFXS010000031.1:0-5985 GCA_035315605.1 Polyangia bacterium | reverse complement strand
TGAAGGGGCCGTGCCACAGCGCCGAAAAAAACGCGCGCGTGAGCAGCCAGGCCGCACGCCCCGGGCCGTAGCCGCCGGGCCCGTAGTACTCCGTGAGGAAGTTGGCGGGCAGCCCGCTGCCGAACAGGAAGCCCAGCTCGTCGCCGATCCGGAGGCAGCGCCGCCGGATCGTCTCGAGCGGCCGGCCGGCGCGGTCGGCGTCGACGATGGCCCGCAGGAAGACCGACGGCCGTTCCCGGATGTGCAGCGACGACGCCACGACGTTCATCGTGCCGCCGCACAGGATGGCGATCGGAGGCAGCGGGTCGCCGCCGAACGCGTGGCCCAGCGCCGTGACGGTCTTGTGCAAGGTTCCGTCGCCGCCGTGCACGGCGATGACCGTGGGCGGCGTGCGCCGCCATTCGGCGACGGCCGCGTTCAGCTCCTCGATCGTCTTGGGCGCGAACACCCGTCCGCGATCGCCGACCAGCGCCTGGAAGTCGGCCGCGATCCGGGGATTGCGGCGGTTCGCGCGCGATCGCGGATTGACGATGACCGCGATCATGTTGGTTTGCGCCGGACGCTCACTCGTCGGCGTCCGCGTCGTCTCCGCCGTCGTCGTCGCCGCCCGCGTCTTCTTCTCCGGCCGCCAGCTCCGCCGTCATTTCGGCGATCTTGGGATACCAGCCCTCGAGCACGGCGGTGATCTGCCGGGCCTGCTTCTCGTTCGAGATGTTGAACGACGACTGCTTGCGGTAGCTGCCCTTGCTCTTCTTGAACCGGACGATCGCCATCTTCGGCGGCCGGAACTTGCCCTTGGCGCGGTCCAGCTCCTGGAACAAGAACATCACCGTCGCCCAGCCGCCCTTGGTCAGGACCGCGCGATCCAGCTGCTTGCGGACGAGGACACCCTCGTCCTCGTAATCGTACGTCAGCTCTTCGAGCGTTTCCGGCACTTGCCGTCAGGTGAGCCGCGCGATGGCGGCGCGATCATCGGGCGATAGATCGATGAACTCGAGCCCCATGCCGGGGAACCTGTCCTTGGCGCCGCCCCGGGCGACGCGCACGACCCGACCCTGGGTGCGGATGTGACGCCCGCCCGGCAGGTCGAACTCCATCACCAGCGTCTCGCCGACCTCGAACAGCAGGTCGGACCGCAGGAACGCGCCGCCGCCCGAGATGTCGCCCGACGAGAACCGGATCGGCTTGCGCACGCGCTTGGCCGCGTCCGAGATCATCACGGGTACTTCCAGATTGTGGCGGGGGTGCTTGCGGGTGTCGCGCGCGGTGCCGCTCACGGGCGCAGCTCCACCGTCAGCGTCGACCGCACCTCGACCGAGACGCGTGCCCCGGCCGTCAGCAGCGGCTCGCGCGCGTGCACGCGGCGCGCGACCTCGATGGAGACCGGGACGCCGGCCGATGCGTTCGCCGGCGTGCCATCCAGCGGACGCAGATGGGCGAGCAGCGCGCGCGGCACGGTGACCAGCGCCTCCGTCGACGCGTTCGCGGGGACGCCGCAGCTGACGACGACCGTCGCGCCGAAGGGGCGCAGCTCGATCAGCGAGCCGCCGGCCGCCCCGAGCGACAGCGTCAGGCCACCGTTGATCTCGACGCGCTGGCCGGCCGCGGGCGCCGAACCGTTGATCGCGAGCAGCTTCGGCAGCGCCGGGACCGGCAGCTCGCCGACGGGCAGCTCGGAGTCGGCGGAAAGCAGGCTGACGTGCTCGGGCACCGAGGTGATCGGCTGCGGCGCGGCCTCGCCGACCACGCCGCCGACGACGCCGGCGACGTCCGGGTAGACGCGCGGGAAGGTCCGGACCACGGTCAGCGGGCTGCCGGCCGAGCCGAGGCCGACGCCGACGCCGCCCAGCTCCTCCAGATCGACGGAGCTGCCGCGGGTGACGAGCGCGCGGTTCGCGAGATCGACGTCGCGCAGGATGCATCCTTGATCGGGCGCCGCGGCCGCGAGCGGGTCGACCAGGCCGAGCACGTCGGCCTCGGGACCGGCGGCAGCGGCGCGGAATCCGAGCACGGAGACGGTCGCCGGGTGATCCGGGCTGACCTCGAAGCGGACCGACAACTCCGCGGAGTAGGCGGCCGGCTGAGTGTTCGCATCCGGCACGTGCCCGCCACCGTCGCAGCCGAACGCCGCCAGCACGCCGCAGACGGCGGGTGCCAGGCACACGACGAGCGCCCGAAAGCGGTTTCCGGAAGGCGTCATATCGGACCCAACACTATACCGCGTTGCATGGCCAGTGGCGAACTTCGCGTGGGGAGCCGGCGAGCTCTGCTCGCCGCGAACCATTCGTGGGAGGGTCCGGGAACCCTCTGAGGGTTTCCCGGTATAGATATCTCGTGCCCCGACCCTGACCCGCCCGGGTGCGTCCCGGTTAGCCATCGTGGGCCGTGGTATGAAAACCGCCTTCATGTCCCGCATCACTGCCGACGAGGTGCGCGAGCTGGCGCTGCTGGCGCGCCTGCGCCTGTCCGATCCCGAAGTCGCGGCCATGACCGACAATCTGGGGGCGATTCTCGAGTACGTCGATGCCCTGCGCGCGCTCGACACGGCCGCGGTCGAGCCGATGACCCACGCCGTGCCGTTCGACTGCCCGACGCGGGCCGACGAGGTGAAGCCGTCGCTGTCGCTCGACGACGCGCTCGCGAACGCCCCCCGCCGCGACGGCAACTTCTTCCAGGTTCCTCGAATCGTGCCGGGACCCGGCGCCGACGGCGAGGGTGGCGGGTCGTGACCGCGATCGACGCGCGCGCGGCGACGGCGGTGGCGATCGCGGACGGCGTGCGCGCGGGCAAGTGGCGCGCGCGCGACGTCGCCGAACATTACCTGGATCGCATCGCTCGCCTCGACGGCGCGCTCGGATGCTACCTGCTGATCGACGCCGAGGGCGCGCGGCGGCGAGCCGACGCGGTCGACGCCGCCCGCAAGGCGGGCCGGGATGCGGGCGCGCTGGCCGGCGTTCCGCTGGGCGTGAAGGACATCTTCTGCACGCGCGGTGTCGAGACCACCTGCGCGTCGAAGATCCTGCGCGGCTTCGTGCCGCCGTACGAATCGACGGTGACCGACCGCCTGGCGGGCGCGGGCGCCGTGATGCTGGGAAAGCTGAACATGGACGAGTTCGCGATGGGCTCGTCGAACGAGAACAGCGCGTTCAAGCCGGTGCGGAACCCGTGGTCGCACGCGCACGTGCCCGGTGGATCGTCGGGCGGCTCGGCGGCCTCGATCGCCGCGTCGCTGTGCGCGGGCGCGATCGGCACCGACACGGGCGGCTCCATTCGCCAGCCGGCCGCGCTGTGCGGTGTCGTCGGCATGAAGCCGACCTACGGCCGCGTCTCGCGCTACGGCGTCATCGCGTTCGCGTCGTCGCTCGATCACCCGGGGCCGTTCGGGCGCACCGTCGAGGACGCGGCCGCGCTGCTGGAGGTGATGGCCGGTCCCGACCCGCACGACTCGACCAGCATTCCCACGCCGGTCGGCGCCTACCGCGCGGCCGCGCGCGCGGGCGCCGACGGCCCCGAGCCGCTCAAGGGCGTGCGCCTCGGCGTGCCCGACGAATACTTCCAGCCCGGCATGGACCCGGAGGTCGAGGCGGCAGTGCGCGCGGCGATCGACGAGCTCGGGCGCGCGGGCGCGCGCATCGTCAAGGTGTCGCTGCCCAACACGAAGTACGCGATCGCGACCTACTACCTCATCTGCACCGCGGAGGCGTCGTCGAACCTCGCCCGCTACGACGGTGTCCGCCACGGGTATCGGGCCTCCGACGTCCGCTCGCTCGAGGAGCTCTTCAGCAAGACGCGCGGCGAAGGCTTCGGCACCGAACCCAAACGCCGGATCATGCTGGGCGCGTACGTCCTGCGCGCGGGCTACTACGAGGCCTACTACGGCAAGGCGCTGCGGGCGCGGCGCAAGATCGCCGACGACTTCAACGCCGCCTTCGCCAGCTGCGACGCGATCGTGACGCCGACGTCGCCCGTGCCAGCGTTCAAGTTCGGCGAGCGCATGGGCGATCCGCTGCAGATGTACCTGGCCGACGTGCTGACGGTCGGCCCCGATCTGGCGGGCATCCCGGCCCTGTCGCAGCCGTGCGGGTTCACCAAGGCGGGCCTGCCGATCGGGCTGCAGACCATCGCGCCGACGCTGGGCGAGGAGATCTGCTTTCGCGTCGCGGGCGCGTACGAGGCGCGGACCGAGTGGCATCGGAAGTCTCCCCCGGAGGCGGCGTGAGCCTCGACAATTACGAGATCGTCATCGGCCTCGAGGTGCACGTGCAGCTCGCGACGAAGTCGAAGATCTTCTCGTGGTCGTCCGCGGCGTTCGGCGCCGAGCCGAACACCCAGACCGATCCCGTCTGCCTGGGTCTGCCCGGCGCGCTGCCCGTCTTGAACCGCGCGGTGGTCGACGCGGCGGTCCGCATGGGCCTGGCGGTCGGGAGCAAGATCCGCCAGCGCTGCCGCTTCTCGCGCAAGCACTACTTCTATCCCGACCTCCCCAAGAACATTCAGATCTCGCAGTACGACGAGCCGATCTGCGAGGGCGGCACCATCAAGTTCCGCGTCCACGGCGAGGCGCGCGCCGTGCGCCTGACCCGCATCCACCTGGAGGAGGACGCGGGCAAGAACATCCACGCCGACGCGAGCAAGAGCCTGGTCGACTACAACCGCGCGGGCGTGCCGCTGTGCGAGATCGTCAGCGAGCCCGACATTCGATCCGCCGACGAGGCGGCCGAGTACGTGCGCGCGATCCGGACGCTGGTGCGGTACCTCGGCATCGGCGACGGCAACATGGAAGAAGGGTCGCTGCGCTGCGACGCCAACGTATCGCTGCGGCCGCGCGGCGCGACCGCGTTCGGCACCAAGACCGAGATCAAGAACATGAACTCGTTCAAGAACGTGCGCGACGCGATCGAGCTCGAGGTCAAGCGGCAGGCCTCGGTGCTGGACGGCGGCGGCCGCGTCGTGCAGGAGACGCGCCTGTGGGACGCGGCGCGCGCGGTGACGCAGGCGATGCGATCGAAGGAGCAGGCCCACGACTACCGCTATTTCCCGGAGCCGGATCTGCCGCCGGTCGTGGTCGACGACGCGACGCTGGCGGCGCTCGGCAAGACGCTGCCCGAGCTGCCCGAGGATCGCTTCGCCCGCTACACGGGGCCGGTCGGTCTGTCGGCGCAGGACGCGGGCGTGCTGGTGGCCGATCGCGAGATCGCCGCGTACTACGACGCGACCGTCGCGGCGGGCGCGCCCGCCAAGCGGGTCGCCAACTGGGTGATCAATGAGGTGCTGGCGCGCGTCGGCGACGCGCGGCGTCTGGGCGACGCCGACGTCCCGGTTCCGCCGGCCGCGCTGGCCGGCCTGGTCTCGCTGGTCGAGGGCGGCACGCTGTCCGGCAAGCTGGCCAAGGACGTGTTCGCGCGGATGTGGTCCGAACGCCGGACCGCCCAGGACATCGTGGCCAAGGAAGGGCTGGCCCAGGTCTCCGACGGCGGCGAGCTGGAGGCGGCCTGCCAGCGCGTCATTGCCGCCCACCCGGCCGAGGCCTCGAATTTCAAATCGAACCCCAAGCTGATGGGATTCTTCGTTGGCGCGGTCATGAAAGAGACCGGCGGCAAGGCGAACCCCAAGGCGGTCAACGAGATCCTGAGAAAGCTGCTTGGCTAGCGCGACCTCAGGCGGCTTGCCCTCACCCTAACCCTCTCCCGCGAGCGGGAGAGGGGATGAGAGCGCCGGCGCTGCTTGACAAGCAAGCCCCGCTCCATAAACTACGCCGCTTCCAGCGAGGAACCTGATTCATGTACGCCGTCATTTCGTCCGGAGGAAAGCAGTACCGTGTCGCCGAGGGTGAGACCTTGCGCGTCGAGAAGCTGGCCGGTGGGCCAGGCGCGAAGGTGACCTTCGGGCCGCTGCTGTTCGCGGACGACGGCGGCGGCGTCATCGTCGGGCAGCCGACGGTCAAGGGCGTCACGGTCGAGGCGGAGATCGTCGATCAGGGGCTCG
>DATFXS010000030.1:0-7101 GCA_035315605.1 Polyangia bacterium | reverse complement strand
ACACCCACGACGACGGCCACCACACGCACACGCACGATCCGATGCCGTCAGGCCCGCACAGCCACGTGCATGAGCACGACGCGGTCACGCACGATCACGAGCACGGCGAGGATCTGCACCATCGCCACCACTCGTGAAGGGCCTCGGGCCTCGGGGTCTATTTGAATAGCGGCAACAGCTCGCGAAGCGACTTCACGACCAGATCGGGCGAGCCCCATTCGACCAGGTCGTGTGCGGCCAATCCCTCGCGATCGACGAGGACGGTCCGGCAGCCGGCGTCGCGGCCCGCCATCACGTCGTACTTGTAGTCGCCGACGGCCAGCGTCTCGGCGGGTGCCACGCCCATCGACTGGCAGAGCGACAGCGCGCCCGCCGGGGACGGTTTGGGCGGCCCGTCCTCGCGCGTGTAGACGGCGTGGAACCGGAACGTGAACATGCGCGCGAACGTATCGACCACCTCGCGCACGTTGCGGGTCAGGATCGCGATCGGGATCTCGAGGCCGCGCAGATGGCCGAGCAGATCGGCGCAGCCGTCGGCCAACGTCGCCTGCGCGATCGCCGCCCGCTCGTGCCGCAGCATGATCGCCTCCGCGCGGGCGCGTTCGGCGAGGCCCAGCCCCTCGAGATGTTCGAGGATCGGCACGCGTTCCGGCAGGCCGATCTCGGCGCGGATCGCGTCGAAATCCAGCACCGGTTCGGTCAGCGTCCCGTCCAGGTCGAAGATCACCGCGCGCGGCGCGGGGGCTGCGGTCATTCGGCGGCGGCCTCCGGCGCGCCGCCGGTCCGCGCGACGTCCTCGTTCTTGATCTTGCCGACGTCCATGCCCTTGACCCGCTTGGTCATCGACGGCAGCAGCTCTTCCAGCGGCGGCGGCTCGCCCTTGATGAAGCGCAGCGGGTTGGTGCGCGCGACGACGAAGGCGCGCAGGTAGGGGCTGTTGAAGCCGCGCTCCTTGAGCCTGGCGATCGCCTCCGTCACCGCCTCGTCGTAGGCGAGCACCAGCGCGGCGCGCTCGCGGCGCTTTGACATCGCCTTCTCCAGCTTCCCCGGCAGCCAGCGATCGGCCTTGCGCAGGATCGGGTGGTAGGCGCCGCCCGACAGCCGCCCGCGCTCCTCGTAGGCGAACCCGAGCGTGGCCAGGGCCGGTTCCTCGAACTCGAGCGCGAACGACTCCTCCTCGCCGTCGGAGATGGGCGCGAGATCAACGTACATGCGCCGCACGCCGATGGCTTTCTCGCGCAGGTTGTGGGCCTTTTCGATGTTGAGCGCGAGGATCTGGTAGGCGACCGGGCGCTCGGGGACCAGCAGGGCGAGCACGGTCTTCGCCCCCAGTTCCTTGAGCGCGGTCAGCCGGTGATAGCCGTTGGGCGTCCAGTACGCCGCGTCGCCGGTCTGCTCGCGCACCGCGATGATGGGATCCAGGAACCGCTTGGTCTTGTCCATCGCCTGCGTCAGCCGCCGCACGTGCGCGTCGGAGATGTCGCGCTGGAAGGGCGTGGGCACCACCTTGTCGACGGGCAGCGCGGTCAGCATCAGCGCGTGCCCCCCCAGGGGCTCGCGGTACGCGGCCAGCACCGCGCCGCCGTCGCCCCGCACCGCCGCCGCCAGCTCATCCAGCTCGGCGGGCAGCGTCGCCAGCGCCAGCTCCGTGGCCCCCAGCTCCGTGGGCCGCAGATTGACGCCGCGGCGCTTCCGCGGCGTGCCGCTCGGTTTTTTGCCTCGACCCTTTGCCTTCGCCTTCTCGACCATGGGCGAAAGATGCCATAGTTTGTCGGCGGAGGTTCGCCCCCATGCCGAGGATGGTCAATTGCGCGAAGCTGGGCAAGGAACTGCCCGGGATCCCCTACAAGCCGTTCAACAACGAGCTCGGCCAGCGGATCTACGAGAACGTGTCGATGGAAGCGTGGAAGGGGTGGCTCGAGTTCTCGAAGATGATCGTGAACGAATACCGGCTGGACTTGACCTCGCCCCAGGGGCAGAAGCTCCTCCACGAACAGGCTGAAAAGTACTTCTTCGGCGAGGGCGCGCAGCTGCCGCCCGACTACGTCGCGCCGCCCGCGAAGTAACCAGGGTCCAACGTTCGTGCGCGAATCCGGCGACGTCGTCCTGGTGTCTTGCTACGAGCCGGGACACCAGCCCCAGGGCGTGGCGTCGGCGATCGCCCACCTGCGCCGCGCCGGCTTCCGGCCCACCAGCCTGGATCTGGCGGTCGAGCCGCTGGACGACGCCGCGCGCGCGCGCCTGGCGGCCGCGAAGCTGGTGGCGGTTTCGGTCCCGATGCACACGGCGCTGATGCTGGGCCGGCGCCTCGCCGCGCAGGTGCGGGGCGCGAACCCGCGCGTGCATCTCTGTTTCTTCGGCCTCTACGCGGCGCTGAATCGCGCGCGGCTGGCCGGCGAGGCCGACAGCGTGCTGGGGCCGGACTGCGAAGCGCAGCTGATCGCGCTGGCCGAATCGCTGGCGGCCGGCGCCACGGCGGCCGAGGCCCCGCGTCGGCCTGACCGGCAACCCTCCCTGGTGCCGGAGCGCGACGAGCTGCCGCCGCTCCGGCGTTACGCCCGGCTCGCCATCGCCGATGAAGAGCGAGTCGCCGGCCACGTCGAGACGACGCGCGGGTGCAAGCACCTCTGCCGGCACTGTCCGATCCCGCCCGTCTACGAGGGGCGGTTCTTCGCCGTCCCGGCGGACGTCGTGCTGGCCGACGCGCGCGCGCAGATCGCCGCCGGCGCGCGCCACATCGACTTCGGCGATCCCGACTTTCTGAACGGGCCGCAGCACGGGCTGCGCATCGCGCGCGCCTTGCACGCCGAGCACCCGGACGTGACGTTCAGCTTCACGGTCAAGATCGAGCACATCGTCGCCGAGCGCGCGCTGATTCCGGAGCTGGCGGCGGCAGGCGCGCTGTTCGTGATCAGCGCCGTGGAGTCGCTGTCGGACCGCGTGCTCGCGGCGCTGGCCAAGGGGCACCACGCCGCGGACGTGCCGCGTGCGCTCGAGATCGTGCGCGCCGCGGGCCTTTCGCTGCGGCCGACGTTCGTGGCGTTCACGCCCTGGACGACCGCGGACGACTTCCTGGATCTGTGCCGATTCATCCGCGCGCACGATCTCGAGGACGAGGTCGATCCGGTGCAGCTGTCGCTGCGGCTTCTGGTTCCGCCGGGCTCGCTGCTGCTTCGCGCGTCCGACATCACGCCCGACATCTCACCATTCTTGGGCCCGCTCGACGAGCAGGCGTCGAGCTACCGCTGGACGCACCCGGACCCACGGATGGATCGCCTGGAGGCCGACGTGGCGGCGCTGGTCGAAGAGGCCGCCGGCGCGGGAGAGGCCGCCGCCATCACCTTCCGCCGGATTCACCGGCTGGCGGCCGCCGCGGCCGGACGGCCCGACGAGGCACCGGCCGCGATCGGCATCGGACGGCGGGGCCAGCGCCCAGCGCCGCACCTGACGGAGCCGTGGTTTTGCTGCGCGCAGCCAACGCGCCGCCAGCTCGACGCGTTCTAGACGATTTCTAGCCGAGGCGCCGCCCGGGCGGCGCGCTCGTCACGGGACGATGCAGTTGAAGATGATCGTGACGGTCGTGATCGCCCCGCTCATCACCGCATCGCACGCCGTTCCATGCAGCACGGCTTGCGTCATCATCGCGTCGCCGTACGTCCAGCCGTTGGTCGGATCCATGTTGATCGGGCTGACGTTGCCGCTGGCGTCCGTGCCGGTCAGCGAGATGTTGCCGCGGCTGGTCGTCCCGTCGTTCGTCGGCGGATTGGGGATCGAGTACGTGCAGGTCGTCGCCATGCCGACCAGCGTCTGCAACACGGCCACGAATTCCGCCGTGCTCGAGACCGGGTAGTACTCGGTCGGCTGGCCCACCTGCGGGTAGCCGCCCGCTTCGGCCATCATGTTCAGCGCCATCTCCGGCGCGCCGCCGGCCGAGATGCCGACGACGAACGTCGGGATGTTGGCGGCCTTCGCGGCGGCCACGGCGGCCACCGTGGCGGGCGTGTCGTCGGCCTGCTGGTTGCCGCCGCCCATCGGGCAGTTCGGCTGACCGTCGGTCGCGAGCACGATGAACTTCGGGTTTTGATCCATCACCGTGCCGAGGTAAGTGACCGCGGCGGCCTCGGCCGCGCGCGTGGGCGTCGAGCTGCCGTTGGTCACGTTCCCGTTGGCGTCGGTTCGACCCTGAAGCGCAGTGGCGATCGCCGCTGAGGTTCCCATACCGATGGGCACCGCGGCGTTGTTCGTCACGCCGCATCCGCCCTGGTCGGCGAACATCTTGAGGCCCCAGTTCACGGTCGTGTCGGTCTGGGCGGTGACCTGCTTGATCGCCGCGGTCATCAGCGACCACTTCGAATTCATCCCGCACCCGCCGCCGGTGTTGCAGGTCGCATTCGTCGAATCCTGGTTCATCGAGCCGGAGGCGTCCTGCACGATCAGGATGTCGGGCGGAAGCTTCGCCGACGACTTCGGGATGGCTGCGCATTGCATGCCGCCGCCGGTGCCGGGGCCGCCCTGGGCCGCCCCGCCGCCCGAGCCGCTGGTGATGATGATGACCGTGCCGCCCGAGCCGCTGTTCGCGCCGGTGCCCGACGCCCCCGACTTGGGCGGGTTGAAACTACAGGCGCCCACAGCCAGGACGACGCACAAGAACCCTTTTTTCACGATTTCCGCTGATCGCATGTCAACCCCTGTGTCAGCCGCTAGCCGACGATGCACTTGAAGACGATCGCGACCGTGGCCGTGCCGGCCATGATCGCGTTGCACTGGGAGCCGTAGACCGTGACCTGCCCGGTGCCGCTGAAGTCCCAGCCGTTCGCGTGGCTGGTGTCCTGCGGCAGGTCCGTGCCGTTGACCTGGACGCCGATGTGCGTCTGGTCGGTGCTGTTGTTGGGCGGCTGCGGGATCGTGAAGACGCAGGTGCTCGCGATGGAGACGATCGAGCCGAGCGCGTTGACCAGGTCCTGCTGGTTGGCGACCGGATAGTAGTAGGGCGGCCCGTTCGCCTGCGGCTTACCGCCCATCATCGCCATCGCGTTGAGCGTCGCGTCCGACGTCGGATCGGAGGTCGTCGCGATCCCGACGACGAACGTGGGGAAGCCCATTCCCGCCGCAGTGGTGACCGCGTCGATGGCGCCCTGCATGTCGCTGGTCTGGCAGTTGTTGGTGCACGTGCCGCCGTTGTTGGTGGGGATGCAGTTCGGCAGACCGTCGGTGGCGAGCAGCAAGAACTTCGGGTTCGCATCATTCACGGTCATCATGTACGCCGCGCCGGCGTTGACCGCCATCCGCGTCGGCGTGCTGCTGCTCGGGTTCTGCCCCATGATCGCGGTGTTGATCCTGGCGGCGTTCATGGCGGCGATGGGGACGTCCGCGCCCTGGTTGACGCCGCAGGTTCCGCCGTTGGGCGACGCGAACCACTTGAGGCCCCAGTTGACGCCCATGTCCGTCGAGGTCAGCACTTGCATGAGCCCGGCCGTCATCTGCGACCACTTCGAGTTCATTCCGCAGTTCTGCGTGCAGCTGCCGTCCGCCGAGTCCGCCATCGATCCAGACTTGTCCTGGATCAGGAGAATGTCCGGGGGCAGCTTGTTCACTGGCTGATTCACGGTGGCGCAGTTCATTCCGCCGTTGTTGGCAGAGCCCGACTGCGCGCCGCCGCCGCTGACCAGGCCCGTGCCCGTCCCGGACGAAGCCCCGGAGCCGAGCGGACCGCCCGCCGCGGCGGACCCGGAATTGGCGGACCCGGTCGGAGGCGCAAAGGTGCAGGCGCCACCGAGCGCGAGAGAGACGACCGAGACAATCGACAGGAGGATGGGGGCAGACGACCGAGGCATGGGCAGACCTCCGGAATGTCTTGTTGGTGTCCTAGTTTAACGAGTATTCGTTAAAAAAACTGCTCAAAAGTGAGCCGGCCCACGGGCCGGGGCAAAGACTGCCACCATCACAGTGCAACTGGGCACAAAAAGTTGGTCGATTTTCTTTTTTCCCGGATGGAGCCAAGGTGGGACACGAGGCCCTGCGTCAACGCGCCACGGGCGCCAGCGCGGCGACCGTGAACCGGAGGCAGGCGGCGGCGTCGCGCAGCGCCCGCTCGACGGATCCCGGGGTCTCCCCGGTCGCGAAGATGAAGCCGGTGTAGCTGGCGCCCTCGGGCAGCGGCACCAGCGTCTCGCCGACGCGCACGGAGATCACCACGTCGTCGACGCCGGAGACCGCGCGCGCCGCATCGACCCCGTCGACGGCACGGAGAGCGCTCGGAACGCGCGCCGGCGTCGGGATCATCATGACGCCCGAGGCGCCGCCGATGCGGGCCGGGACGTCGTCCCCGCCGAGCGCGTGCCGCACCACCACGTCCTCCAGCGAGAGACCGGATTCGAATCGGAGGCTGCGGGCGCAGAGCCCGCCGATCGGACGCGCCGCCAGCTCGATCAGGACCGGCGCGCCGTCGCTGCGGCTCCAGCGAAGCTCGGCGTGGACAGGGCCGGTCTCGAGACCGAGCGCGCGCGCCGCCGCCGCGACCACCTCCCCGATCCGACGCTGATCGGCCGGCGCCAGCCGGGACGGCGTGACGTAGAGGGTCTCCTCGAACGTCGGACCGTCCAGCGGGTCGGGCTTGTCGAACAGGGCGAGCACGTGCAGCGATCCGCGCGTCAGCAGCCCCTCGAGCGCGAATTCCGGCCCGGCCACGAACGATTCGACGAGGAGCTGGCTGGCCGCCTCCGGATCGGGCCGGCGCACGGCGGGATCGGCGAGCAGCCGTTCGAGCCGCTCCATCGCCGCCGCGAGCGAGGGCCGGTCGTCCGCGCGCATGACGCCACGGCTGCCGGACAGCATCAGCGGCTTCACGACGCACGGGAAGCCGCCGCCGCCGGGCGCGGACACCCGGTCCGCGACGACGTCGGCCGCGGTCCCGCACGCGAACACCTCGAAGCGCGGCTGTCGGACCGCGGCGTCCGCCGCCGCGGCCAGTCGCCTGCGCATGAGCAGCTTGTTCGCCGCGGCGGCCATCGCGGCGGGAGCGTTCGCGGCGAGGCCCAGCCGGCGCGCCGCCGCCGCCGCGACCTTCGCAGGCAGCTCGCCGCCGACGGGAAGCACGGCGGA
>DATFXS010000029.1:0-3941 GCA_035315605.1 Polyangia bacterium | reverse complement strand
CCGCCACAGGATCGTCTCGGCGGCCGCCGCCGCGACGTAGAGCTCGCCGTCGGGCGCCGTCGCCAGGCCCGCGCTCGGTTCGGCCAGCCGGTCAAGATCCGGGTCACGGAACAGCACGCAGACGGGGAGGTGGCGGGGGCGCAGGCTGCGCACCTGGCGCAGCACCGCCTGGGCGGAGACGTCGTCGATCACCTGAGTGAACAGCACGACCAGCGCCCGCTTGCGCAGGCGCTTGGTCAGCTCGGCGAACGCGCCTTCGAAGTCGGTCTCGACCAGGTTCGCGTGGACATCGTACATCGCGTGGGCGACGCGCTGGGCGGCGCGGCGGCCCCCCGCCGGTGGCAGGTAGTTGCGCACGCGGGCGTCGAACGCCATCAGCCCCAGCTGATCGCCGGCGCGCGCCGCCACGTGGGCCAGCATCAGCACCGCATTCAGCGCATGGTCGAGCTGCGCCAGCCCCTCGCTCTCCGCCGTCATCAGCCGGCCGCAGTCCAGCAGGCAGACCACCGTCTGATTTCGTTCCTGCTGGTACTCGCGGACGATCAGCCGGCCGCGCCGCGCGGTCGCCTTCCAGTCGATGTTGCGGTATTCGTCGTCGCGCCCGTATTCGCGCAGGCGCTCGAATTCGTTCTCGCCGCCGCGCAGGCGTATCGCCCGCACCAGCAGGTTCTCGCGGCTCTGGCGCGCCAGCAGCTCGTAGACGCGCACCGCGGTGACGTCGGGATAGACCTTCAGCGTGTCGCGCGCGGGCAGCCGGAGCTGCCGCTGCCACAGCCCCAGCGGCGAGGGATAGCGGACGTGGTGCGCGCCCAGCTCGACCGCGCCGCGGCGCGACGGGCTGAGGTGGTAGGTGACCGTGGCGCGGCCACGCGGGTCCAGCGTCGCCCGCGCGGGCAGGTTGGTCGCCGCGACATCGGCGGGGCGATCGTCGGTGACCGTCACCTCCAGGCGGCGGCGCGACGTCGACCGCAGCAGCAGCCTGACGGGATTGGCGCGACCGACCGACAGCACGGCCGGCGCCTCGCGCGCGACGACGATCGAGCGCCCGCCGGCCAGGGCCGCGTCCAGCAGCGCCAGCAGCAGAAGGCCCCCGTCGGCGGCCAGCATCGGTCCCCGCAAGGTCGGGTCGAACGCCATCACGATCCCGAACGCCAGGGGCGCCAGCGCGAGCAGCACGAGGCGCAGCGTCGGGATCAGCGGCATGGTCGTCGTCCGGGCGTCGTCGTTCAGGCGGCGATGGTGGCGGGGACCCGGACCTCGCGCAGGATCTCCGCGACGCAGTCGTCGGTCGACACGCCCTCGATCTCCGCGTCGGGTTGCAGGCCGACCCGGTGGCGGATCGTCGCCGGCGCCAGCGCCTTCACGTCGTCGGGGATGACGAAGTCGCGGCCCGCGCTGACCGCGCGCGCCTGCGCGCCCGCCAGCAGCGCTATCGACGCGCGCGGCGATGCGCCGAAGTACAGCGAGCGGTGGCTGCGCGTCCGTCCCACGATGTCGGCGATGTACTCCAGCAGGCTGTCGTCGACGCGCACGCCGCGGATGGCGTTCTGCATCGCGATCAGCTCTTCGGGCGTCGTCACCCGGCCAAGGCCCATGCGATCGAGGGCGGCGGCGTCGAACCCCGCCAGGTGGCTGGCCAGGATCGCCTTTTCGTTGGCGGTGGTCGGATGCCGCACGTCCAGCTTGAACAGGAAACGATCCAGCTGGGCCTCCGGCAGCGGATACGTCCCCTGCGACTCGAGCGGGTTCTGCGTGGCGATGACGAAGAACGGCTCGGGCAGCGGCCGGGTCGTGCCGTCGATGGTCACGCTGCGCTCCTGCATCGCCTCCAGCAGCGACGACTGCGTCTTGGCGGGCGCGCGGTTGATCTCGTCGGCCAGCAGCAGCTGCGTGAACACCGGGCCGCGCAGGAACTCGAAGCCCCCGCGCTGCTGGTTGAAGACGTTGCCGCCCGTCACGTCCGACGGCATCAGGTCGGGCGTGAACTGGATCCGCTTGTTCTCGCAGCCGAGCACCTTCCCCAGCGTGCGCACCAGCAGCGTCTTGCCCAGGCCCGGCGCGCCCTCGAGCAGGACGTGGCCGCGCGCGAGCACGGCGATCAGCGTGTGCTCGACGACCTCTTCCTGCCCGATCAGCGCGCGCCCGATCTCGGCGCGGATGCGATCAAGCTTGTCTTTGAGAACCGCTACGTTCACCAGTTCCTCCTGTCGTGATCGCGACGAGCGACGGCTGGGTCTGCCTGCCGGGGCTCGGCGCGGGGGACTGAGACCCTCCCTGGGTCCCGTGTTGAAGAAGTGACGCGATGTCGCGCATGGTAGCCAAGTCCCTGGCCGAATTCGCCTCTTGAAGCAGGCGCTCGCGCTCCGGGTCGCCTTCGCGCTTGACGGGGCGCGATTCGACCAGCACGCGCATCACCTCGCCCAGCGGCCGGCCGGTGCGGGTGGCCAGCTCCTCGGCCACGGCCAGCAGGCTCTTGCCGCCGGTCAGGTTCAAGCGCTCGCGCATCCGTTCCAGCGCGTAGCTGCCGTAGAGCTCCAGGGCGTGTCGGCCGGCGCGGTTGCGCCCGTAAAGGAGGCCGATGGCGCGCGCGTGCTCCGAGAAGCGACGCCGCTTCACCACGCTTGGATCGCCTATCGGCAGCCCGAAGAACGCCCCCTTGTGGGCGAAGAACAGCAGGATCAGCAGCAGAAGCTGCAACATCGCGGGTGCGAGGCGCCCGCGCTTGACGGAATCTATCGGACTCTTCGACACCAGCCCGGTCAGCTCGCCCGCGATCTCCAGCTTCGGGCCGCCCGGGCGCAGCAGCTCGATCAGCAGGCGGGCGTTGTCGTCGACCAGCAGCGACGCGTTGGTCAAGAGCAGATCGTCGGCCAGCACGATCGCCCGGCCGCCGCCCTCGTAGGTGCGCTCGACGGCGTAGTTCGCCTTGCCCCGGACCAGCAGGATCGCGGGCGGCGCCTCCTCGCTGCCGTCGTCCGACCGCGACACCGAGACCGCGAGCTCCACCTCGCGCCGGGAGGGAACGACGGCCTTCAGCTTGGGGAGCCGTTCGCCCGCCTCCTTGGGAATCGTCAGCGGGGGCGTGGTCGCCGCGGTCGCCTTGTCGCCGACGATCGTGACGCCGATCCAGGACGGCAGCGAGCGCTTTCCGCCCGCGACGAGCAAGGTCCCCCCTTCGGCCACCCAGTTCGCGATCACCGGCCAGTTCGCGTCGACGTCGTCCGTGGCGCCGGGCAGCAGCAACAGCGCCGACACCGACGTGTCGAGCTTCGACAGCGACGCCAGGCGTTCGCGCGGGGTGAACCCGTAGTGTTCCAGCAACTCGACGACGCCGGAGCGCCCCGAGGGCGAGCGGTCCCAGCCCTCCCGGTTGACGTGGCAGCTCGAGACCGCCCCGGCCAGCGCCAGGCCGAGGCCCAGCTTGACCACGAACGGCAGCCAGCCGGCCAGCTTCTCGGACAGCAAGCCCAGGACGTCGGCCAACACCGACCGGAACCGGCCCTCGGTCGGCGCGGCGCCACCGAACTGAACCTGCTCGACGTTGGTGACGACCGTCTGCAGGCGCGGTCGCAGGGTCGGCAGCTGGCGGCCGACGTCTCTGACATGGTCGCCGTTGGTGCGATGCGATTCGACCGTGACGATGCCCGCGCCCTCCAGCTTCCGCAGCAGCGCCGCGTAGGCGTCGTCGACCGCGGTCCCGAAGTCGCCAGCGGCGGCCGCGGCGCGCGCGCGGGCCAGCAGGCGCTGGACGTCGGTCTCGACCTGGCGCGCGATCGCCGCGGCCGGATCCTCCGGCGCCTCGGTCGTGATCACGTCCACCTCCTGGTGATCGGGCGCGCGCTGCGCCACCACGTGCCGCGCGATCGAATAGATGATCGCGGCGGCTGCGGCGGCGAGCACGATCCAGAGCAGCGCCCGAAAGGGCAAGGCCGGAGCCGGTA
>DATFXS010000028.1:0-2060 GCA_035315605.1 Polyangia bacterium | reverse complement strand
GAACGACTGATCGACGCACGCCGCGCACGCACACGCCGATACACACCGGCACCCTGCCTCACTCGCGCGCACTCGAGAACCGATGTCGCAGTAAATCCGCCGAAAATGAAGCAGTCGGCGTTTCCGCCGTCGACGGCGGCGTCGCATGCGTGACACAATGAATATGGCTTTGGAACCCGCACAGGCACGCAGGGTGGCTCCTCGGGTGCCCTACGACGAAGCGATCGCGATCGCGCGCTTCGATGGGCGGGGACGCCTCTATGCGCGCGCGCTGGACATCTCGGCGACCGGCATCCACGTCATCTGCGCCGATTCGTGCCCGCTGGGAACCGTCGTCCGCTGCACCTTGCTGCTGCCGGGCGGTCCGCGCAACGTGCGCGGCCGCGTCGTGCGCGAGACGGTGCTCGCGCGCGGCGTCGGGCTGGCGATCGCCTTCTCGAACGTCGATCCGGGCACCGCCGCCGCGATCGGCAGCTACATCGAAAGCCGGGCGCACCAGGTGATGCCCGCCAAGCTGCGCGTCGAGGGCGTGGACAAGGCGCTGCGCTGCGAAGGCATGATCGACGAGCGGACCGTGCGTCTGACCGCGACCCTGCCCTTCCTGCGCATCGACGGCGGCGTCGACGTCGTGCTGGGCGAACACGGCCAGCTTGCCCAGCGCGGCGTGATCAAGAAGATCGCTGTCGATCCGTCGACCTCCGACGGCATTCCGCGCCTGGCGGTCGACGTCGTCCTCGGTGACACGCAGCCCTACGGCGCGAATCGACGCCACACCGGCGACTTGCAGCCGCCGCCCACCAAGCTGCCGCCGGCTTGCGGTCACCCGCTGCCGTCGGTGCTGGTGTCGCCCGGCCTGGTGCGCGACGTGCGCAAGGTCGAGGAGCGACCGCCACGGCGGCGCGTCCACTTCACCGCCGAGATTGCGCGCCGGCCCGACCTGGCGTGGGCGGCGCCGCCGGCCATCGTCAGCCGGCCAATCAAGCATGTTCGCTCACGCAAGCCGCAGCGGCCGACGGTCCGCATGGGCGTCGTCAGCTCCGGCCTGCGCGATCTGCGGGCGTGGCTGACGAGACGCTCGCGCTCGATCGGCGTGCTGCTGGTGATCGTGCCCGCGATGCTCGCCGTCGCGGCGCTGCTCGCGAACTGATCCCACCACGTCGCCAGCGGCCCTCGCGCGCCCGCGCGGCGTGGTACACCGTGCCCATGCACGATGACGCGCAGGCCGAGCTCGCCGAGGCGAAACGCCGCGTCGACGAGCTGCGTGCGCAGATCGACCACCACAACTACTGCTACTACGTACTGGATGCGCCCGAGATCTCGGACGCTGACTTCGACAAGCAGATGCGCGAGCTGGACGCGCTGGAGAAACGCCACCCCGAGCTGCTGTCGCCCGATTCACCGACCCAGCGCGTGGGCGGCGCGGCCGTCACGTCGCTGTTCGCGCCCGTCCGCCATTCGTTTCCGCTGCTCTCACTGGACAACGCGTTCGACGACGAGGAGCTGACCGCCTGGCGCGATCGCGTCGTCAAGGGCCTGGGGCGCGAGCCGCGCTACGTCTGCGAACCGAAGATCGACGGCGTCTCACTGGCCGTGGTCTACGAAAAAGGACGCCTCACGCGGGGCGCCACCCGCGGCGACGGCCAGGTCGGCGAGGACGTCACCGTCAATGTCCGCACGATCCGGGGCGTCCCTGCGCGGCTGCGAACCGACAGCCCGCCCGACTGGCTTGAAGTCCGGGGCGAGGCGTTCCTCCGGCTGGCGGACTTCGACCGCATCAACGAGGAGCTGGGCGCGGCCGGCAAGCCGCTGTTCGCCAACCCGCGCAATTCGACCGCGGGGATGCTGCGCCAGAAGGACCCGAGCGTGACGGCGTCGCGGCCGATCAGCGTTTACTTCCACGGCCTGGTCCGGATCGAAGGTCACCGGCTCGACAGCTACAGCCAGACGCTGGCCTACCTGCGCGAGATCGGCCTGCGGACGCACCCCGAAGGCAAGACCTGCGCGGGCCTCGACGAGGTGCGGGCCTACGTCAAGGACATGGAGGCGCGGCGGCACGCGCT
>DATFXS010000027.1:0-2659 GCA_035315605.1 Polyangia bacterium | reverse complement strand
CACGGCGGTGGGGGCGGCACCGGCGGCGGCGCTGGCGGCGGTGGAACGGGCGGCGGCGGCGCGGGCGGCTGCGGCGGGCTCAAGGTCGATGCCGAGACGAAGACCGGCACGCCGACCTGGACGGCACAGGGGTGGGCGGTTTACGTCGGCCCGCTCGGGTTTGCGAGCGATCCACCAGCGACGATCAACGCGGGCTTCAACGCGGTCTGGCAACCGAAGCACGCCTTTGACGATGTGGCGAACGCGTTCAAGTCCGTCGTCCCGCACGCGCCCCCTTACACCACCGAGCTCTCCGCCGGCCTGACGCAGGCGAACTTCCAGAGCACGGGCTGCGTGCCGGTGAGCGCCTTCGCGGCCCCGAGCGGGCTCCTGATCTCGGGCCTGCTGATCCCGGCGGCCGGCGCTCCGAACGGCAAGTCGTACGAGGTGTCGACGAGCGGTCCGGTGATCAACGAGAACGCGCTCTTCATCGACGCCGATCTGATCCGCAACGGCGTCGTGATCGATCCCGCCTTCGACAGCACTTACCCGAGCCCCGCGACCCTCTACGGAGATGCCAGCCTGACGGGGTTCCGGCACATGATCATCAACTTCGGTGAGAACACCGACTTCTCCGGGGGGGCTTCGCTCGACCCGGGCAACTACGACTTCACCATCAAGATCACCGGCAAGGCCGGCATGACCTCGCAGGTGTTGCACTTCGTCGTCAACTGACGGCGCAACCGGGAGCATTCATGAATAGATCGTCGACGGGTTTCGCTTTCGTCCTTCTGCTGCTGGCCAGCTGTTCCGACGGCTCCGGAACGGGCGGTGCGGCGGGCACGAACGGAGGCGGAGGCACGGGCGGCAGCGCGGGCACGGGCGGCAGCCTTGGCAAGGGCGGCAGCGCTGGTACGGGCACCGCGGGTACGGGCGGCAGTGGAGGAACCGCGGTCAGCTGCGCCGCGCCGACGATCGACGCCGAGATCGTGACCGGCACGCCGGCATGGACGGCGACGCGATGGGCGGTCTACGTGGCGCCGCTCGGTTACATGACCGATCCACCGACCACCACCGCGGCGAGCCAGGCGGCACTCTGGGCGCCCAAGCACGGCTACGACGCCGTCCAGAACCTGATCAAGTCGCTCGTCCCGCACGCGCCGCCGTACGACACCGAGCTCGCCGACGGTCTGGCCCAGACCGGCTACCAGGACACTGGCTGCGTTCCGGCGAGCGCGTTCGTCGCCCCGAGCGGCGTGCTGATCTCGGGCATGCTGATCCCCTCGGCCAACGCGGTGAACGGCACGTCGTTCGAGGTGCCGACGGCCGGGCCGGTCATCCCCGGAGGGTCGCTGGTATTCGACGCCGACCTGATCCGCAACGGTGTGGTGATCGATCCCTACTTCGATTCCACGTATCCCGACGTCGCAACCATCTACGGTGACTCCACGCTGACGGGGTTCCGACACATCATCGTCAACTTCGGCGAGAACACCGATTTCTCGGCCGGCGCCACCCTCTCCGCGGGGAACTACGATTTCCGGATCAAGATCAGCGGCCCGGGCGGAATGACCTCGCAGACGATCCACTTCGTCGTGAACTGAGGCCCGATGTTACCGAAGCTCGCTCTCGATCTTCCGCCGCTCCTTTTCGAGCCGCTCGGCGCGGGCCCGCTCCTCCGCGAGCAGCTTCTCGAGGCGGGCGTTGGTCTTCTGGACCGATTCGGCCAGGTCGCTGGCCTTCGTCGCGGCGTCCTGGGCGCGCTTCGATTCGTTCTGCGCGACCTTCGACTCCGACTCGGCGCGCGCGAGCGCCTTCTGCAGATCGCCGTTGGCGACGCGCAGGTCCTGCTTGCCGCGCTCGACCGCGTTCTCGGCGGCGGCCTTGGCCGACTGCTCGCGCTTGATGACGTCCAGCTGGTCCCGCACCCGATCCTCCGCCTGCCGCGCGCGCGTCGCCTCGCGGCTCGCGACGTCTCTCTGCTTGACGGCGGAGCGTTCGGCGCTCTGGACCTGGATGAAGGCGATCGCGCCGCCCGCGACGACCACGGACAGGGCCGCGATCACGCCGATCGTCGCCCGACGCCGCAACCGCTGCGCCCGCGTGCCGAGCTGGATGACCGCCTCCAGGAACGCCTGCTCGCGATCGGGCAGCGGGTCGGGGTGGCGCGCCCGCCAGAGGCGCGCCTCCTCCATCGCCTCGCCTCGCCAGAGCAGCCCCTGGGGTTTGCCGCGCGCCTCCCACTGCTTGGCGGCGGCGCGCAGCTGCTCGCGAAAGGCCGCGTCCTCGCGCCCCTCGTCGAGCCAGCGGCGCAGCATCGGCCAACCGCTGATCAGCGATTCGTGCACCAGCTCGACGGTGGCGCTCCCCTCGTCGGCCCGGTTCTGCACGACCACCAGGCGTGCCTGGGCGAGGTGCTCGATCAGCGCGCGGGCGTCACCGGCGTCCGCGGTCAGGCCCGGCAGCTCCGCGACGTCGACGATCGCCCGCGTCCCCTCGGGCGTGACCAGGCGCTGGAAGACGCCGCGGACCGAGGCGCGCAGGCTGGGCGGCAGCCCGTCGACGACGCGATCGGCGTGCTGGGCGAGCACGCCGGAGATACCGCCCATCTGGCGGTAGCTCTCGGCGGTCAGCACCTTGCGCCGCTCGTCGCGCGCCTCCCACAGCTTGGAGCCGGCGA
>DATFXS010000026.1:0-3488 GCA_035315605.1 Polyangia bacterium | reverse complement strand
GGTGCGCGCGGAGAGCGTCGCCTGCAGCTTCGAGAACGGGTTGTCGGGCGCGGCGGGGCGCCGATCCCGACGCACCAGCTCGGCCGCCGGCTTGACCCACGCCATCCAGGGATTGAGGTCCGAGTACAGCCAGTGCTCGATCCGGACCGGGTTCATCATGCGCAGGACCCAGGCCGAAAACTCGTTCGACATCGCCTTGACGAACGGCGACCAGAGCCGGTCGTAGAGGCCCTGGTTGATCTTCGAGACGCGCTCGACGATCTCGAACGCCCGCTCGTCCCGGCGACCGTCGTCCAGGGCCAGGACGTCGTCGATCGTGCGCGGCGCGAACTGGATCAGGTAGCGGCCCGCGACGTACTCGAGGCCCGGCATATCGGGCCGCGTGTCCTGGATGATCGCCTCGTAGAGGCCGGGCGGAAGCATGTCGATCAGATCCAGCGCGCTGGCCAGCTCGCTGGTCTCGCGCCGCGCGACGCCCCCCGACACGAACAGGCCCAGGTGGCCGGCCTTCTCGTGCAGGCAGTAGACGATCGTCTGTTCGTTGACCCGGATCTCGTCGTCGCTGTCGTAGAGATCGGCGATCCAGTTCAGCGCCTGCTGGGGCGGCGTGATGTTGTCGCCCCACGACGCGAACACGACGATCGGCGAACGGATGTTGCGCAGATCCACCCGGTGCTTGCGATCGAACGATTCGATCTCGCCCGCCGACAGCTTGTTGCCGACGAACAGGTTCTGGACGATCCAGTCCATCTCGTCCCGGGTCATGAAGTAGTGGCCGCCCCACCACTTCTCGAACTGGAGGTACCGCTCCCGCTCCGTGTCGACCTTGGAGTAGAGGTTGTAGAGCTTGTGCCAGTAGGTGTTGCCGGGGTCCAGGCGGTCGAAGTTGTTGACCAGGTACGCGCCGTCGAACACGCCGTGGCCCAGATCGGCCAGCCACGAGGCGGTCCACGATCCGCCCAGCAGCCCGCCGAGATAGCGCATCGGGTTCTTGCCGACCACGCCCGCCCAGTAGGAGATCGGCGATCCCGCCAGCAGGATCGGTCCGACGTCGTCCGGCGCCAGCGAGGCCAGCATCGCCAGCGCCCAGCCGCCCTGGCAGTTTCCGATCACGAACGGCCGGCCGTCCGCGTGCGGGTGAAGCTCGTTCACCTTGAGCAGGAAGGTGACCTCGGCGGCGCAGACCGACTCGATCGTCTGTCCCGGCTCGGGCTGGGGATGGAAGACGACGAAGTAGCAGGCGTGCCCCTGCTTCAGCGCGATGCCGACCTCGCTGTCGATCTTGAAGCCGCCGATCCCCGGTCCGTGGCCGGCGCGCGGATCGATCACCACGAACGGGCGCTTGTTCGGGTCGGTCGGCGGATTGTCCGGACCCGGCTTGACCCGCACCAGCGCGTAGTTCGCCGGCTTCGGAAACCGCCGCGCGTCCAGGATCGTCTCGTAATCGAAGACGAGGACCGGAGGTTTTCCCGACTGCGCGTGATCGAGGTACTGGTTGCCGCGCTCGCGCAGGACATCCAGGGTCAGGACCACCCGCTGCCAGGCGTCGATCACGTACTCGCCGGCGGCGCCGGTCATCGGCGGCGGCGACCAGGGGGGGAATGTCTCGGGCGATGCGGTCACGATCGCGTAACCTCGACTGCGCAAAGCTGAGGCCTACGGGTCGTCAGGCAACGCCGCGGATCGCGATTAGAAGATCACCTTACAGCGCGACGAAGCGCCGCCCTTTGAGGCTCGCCTGATCGTCGTAGCGCTCCTTGGTCCAGCGCTTCGGCAGCTTCACTTTCTCGCGCTTCACCTTCTTGTAGGGGATCAGCCCGAGGATGTGGGTGAGACAGGCGAGGCGCGCGCGCCGCTTGTCATCCGAGCGGATGACGTACCAGGGCGCGTGCTTGGTGTCGGTGGCCTCGAACATCTTGTCGCGGGCGCGCGAGTAGTCGTACCAGCGCGGCCACGATTCGATATCCATCGGCGACAGCTTCCACTGGCGCAGCGGATCGTCGATGCGCGCGGTCATGCGCCGCTCCTGCTCCTCCTGTCCCACCTCCAGCCAGTACTTGATGAGCTGGATGCCCGCGTTCACGATGAACTTCTCCACGACCGGGCAGAGATCGAGGAAGCTGCGGTACTGCTCCTTGTCGCAGAACCCCATCACGTGCTCGATGCCGGCGCGGTTGTACCAGCTGCGATCGAAGACCACGATCTCGCCGGCGGACGGGAAGTGCTCCATGTAGCGCTGCATGTACATCTGCGTCTTCTCGCGGTCGGAGGGCGCGGGCAGCGCGACGTGGCGGAACACGCGCGGGCTGACCCGCTCGGTGAGCGCGCGGATCGTTCCGCCCTTGCCGGCCGTGTCGCGCCCCTCGAACACGATGATCACGCGGTGACCCTTGTGCTGGACCCACTCCTGCATGATGCACAGCTCGGCCTGCAGCTTTCGCAGCTTCTTCTCGTACGCCTTCCGCTTCATGGCAGGCGTAATGTGGGACCGCCGGCCGCATGATCAAATGCGGCCGAGGCTGACTGCGCGACCGTCAGTCCCGGTCGGCGCCTTCGAGCAGGCGCCGTTTCTCGGCGCGCGCGCTGTCGGCCAGCTGGCCGGCCGGGTAGCGGATCACCAGTCGGTCCAGCCAGCGGATCGCTTCGCTGGTGTTGCCCCGGCGGCGTGCGGCGAGCGCGGCCGCGAACAGATCGTTTTGCTCCGGGAGCGTCGACGGATCGGCGCCGGCACGCGCGTGGTCGGCGGCCGCGATCCGCGCGGCCGCGTGCCGGTGGGCGGCCGCCGGCGCCGCCGCCGGCGCGGGCTCGGGCTCGGGCGCAGGGGGGCAGGCCGGCCAGATGGAGCCGGCCGCGACGCGGACTTCGCTGCCCTCGTGCCGGACGGCGACGACGCCTTCCTGGACGGTCAGGCGCGTACGGACCGTCGGCTCGCAGCGCGACGGCTCGCCGTCCACCACCAGCTGGAACCGCGTTCCCTTGACCTCCACCTCGGTGTCGGGCGTCGCGACGATGAAGCGCTGGCCCGGCTTCAACTTGGCGACCGCGGCCTCCAGCGAACCGCTTTCGAGATCGAACCTCTGCACGGCGCCCAGCTCGGCGACGCGCGTGCGCGCCGACGCGGCGATCCGGAGACGCGTTCCCGTGTCGAGCGCAAGCACGACGTGGCCGCTCGGCGGCGCGCGCAGCAAAGCACCCGGCTCGATGCGATCCTGCACCACAGCCGGTTTCTCACCTCCAGCCATTTCCACCGAGGCGCCGGAGCCTTCCAGCGACGCAATGGTGAGACTCGATCCTGGCGGCACCGGCGCGGGCGCGTGCCTCGAGGCCACCTTGCCTTCGAACTGCGAGGCGAAGGTCTGGAAGTTCTGCCAGCCGATGAACATCGCGACGGCGGCGGCTGCTGCCACCGTACCCGCCGTCAGCCAGCGGACGGCGGCGCGCCGGCGGTTGCGCGATTGCAGCGCGTGCTGGATCTCGCGCATCGTCGC
>DATFXS010000025.1:0-9279 GCA_035315605.1 Polyangia bacterium | reverse complement strand
CCGCTCGCGGCCGCCTGCTTTCACCTGGATACCGCGGGCGGCAACAGGCACCGCGCGTCGCAGGTCGAGGCGATCGCGGCGGCGCTGCGCGACCGCGACCGGCACGGCCGCTTCGTCGCCTGCGGCGACAGCAATGCGTTCGCCTGGCGGCGCCAGCCCGAGGCGCTGCGCCGGCTGCTCGGGCCGCTGGCGGCGCTGGGCGCGGACGATCCCGGGACCAGCCCGACGCACTACTTCGCCCGCCAGAACGAGCCGAAGGTTCCCCACCGGGTCGGCGTGCTGCTGGGCAAGCTGGGCATCGACATGCCCCGCCGCTATGACGTGGTCTGCACCAACCTGCCGGTGAGCGAACGCGGCCAGGTGGTGACGCCCGACTCAGACCACGACCTGGTCTGGGCGCGAATGTCCCCCTAAATGCGCGATTAAATGCCGAAGAACATTGACGACCAGGCTACCGGGAGACTAGCTTCCGCAACCATGATCGACCTGCTGAAATCGAGCGATCCGGAGGTGTTCGAGCTGTGCCGCGCCGAGGAGCGCCGCCAGGCCGAGAAGATCCGGCTGATCCCATCGGAAAACTACGTCTCCAAGGCCGTCCTGGAGGCGTCGAGCTCGGTGTTCACCAACAAGTACAGCGAGGGTTATCCGGGCAAGCGTTACTACGAAGGTCAGGATTACGTCGACCCGCTCGAGCAGCTGACGATCGATCGCGCCAAGGCGCTGTTCGGCGCGCAGCACGCGAACGTGCAGCCTTATTCGGGATCGCCCGCGAACCTCGCCGTCTACCTCGCCTTCCTGAAGCCAGGCGACAAGGTGATGGGGCTGGCGCTGCCGATGGGCGGTCACCTGACCCACGGCTGGAACGTGTCGATCACCGGCCGCTACTTCACGTCGGTGCAGTACGGCGTCCGCAAGGACACCGGGCGCATCGACTACGACGAGGTCCGCGACCTCGCGAAGAAGGAACGCCCCGCGCTGCTGTGGGCGGGCGGCACCGCCTACTCGCGCATCTGGGACTTCGAGACGATGGGATCGATCGCCCGCGAGGTGGGCGCCCGCTTCTGCGCCGACATCGCTCACATCGCGGGGTTGATCGCGGGGGGCGCGCACCCGTCGCCCGTACCGCACGCGGAGGTCGTCACCACGACGACGCACAAGACTCTGCGCGGACCGCGCGGCGGCATGATCCTCTGCCGCAGCGAGGTCGCCCAGGCGATCGACCGCGCCGTCTTCCCGGGCCTGCAGGGGGGACCGCACGTCCACAACACGGCGGCGCTGGCGGTGGCGCTGCGCGAGGCGGCGCAGCCATCCTTCAAGGATTACGCGAAGAAAGTGGTCGCAAACGCGCGCGCGCTGGCGAGCGGGCTGCTCGAGCGCGGCTTCGACGTCGTATCGGGCGGGACCGACAACCACCTGATCCTCGTCGACCTGACCAGCAAGAACGTGCCCGGCAAGGTGGCCGCCAAGGCACTGGACCGGGCCGGCATCGAGCTGAATTACAACTCGGTCCCCTACGATACGCGCAAGCCGTTCGACCCCTCGGGGATCCGCCTGGGGTCGCCGTCCGTCACCAGCCGGGGGATGGGCGAGGCCGAGATGAAGCAGATCGCCGCCTGGATGGACCGGGTGGTGGGTTCCCCTGACGACAAGACCTGCGCGGCGGTGCTGGGCGAGGTCCGCGAGCTGACCGGGAAGTTTCCGGCGCCGGGCATCTCCAGCTAGCGGCGGCCGGTCGAATCCGCGGGGCAGACCAACATGGCAAGAGGCAGGAGAACCATGAAATTGATGACTTCCGCGGCGGTGATCGTCGCGGTCGGGTGGCTTTCGACCGCGGCGCGCGCGGAGGTGATCGAGCTGCTCGACAAGACGAAGATGAACGGCAAGGTCATCCACTACTACGACGGCGTCTACACCATCGAGGCGGGCGGCCAGACGATGAAGCTGCCCCGGGAGAAGATCAAATCGATCTCCTTCACGCTGCCCGCCCCGCGGGCGGAGTTCTCGACGCCCGAGAAGACGTTCGAGCGGTGGCGCAAGGCGCTGACCGACGGAACGATGGACAAGGCGATCGACTGCTACGCGCTGGTCTATCAGGGGATGCTGGCGAAGCAGATGGAGCTGGGCGAGGCGAAGGGCGGCATCAAGCAGATGAAGAAGGAGATCGAGGGGACGAAGTTCCAGATCAAGGGGACATCGACCAAGGGCGACTCCGCCACGCTGAAGGTCCTGCGCCAGAAGGGCGACGAGAGCGACACCGGTGAGATCGCGTTCGTACGCGAGAACGGCGAGTGGAAGATGCTCCCGCCGCAATGAGGCGGCTCCTGCGCATCGCCGTCGGGCTGTGCGCCTTCGCGTGCATCGGTGGTGTGGCGCGGACGGCGCGCGCCGCCCGGCTGGATCCGTTCCGCGGCGGCGGGGATGACGCCCGCCGATCGGGCGGCGCGCTGGATCCGTTTCGGGTGGCCCAGGCGCTGCCGGGGCCGCCGCTCGAGGAGGAGAAGCCGAAGCCGGCCCCGAAGGCGAAGCCGTCCGGTGACGCGTCGACGCCGACGGCGAAGGCCTGTCAGCGGGATGAAGACTGCGGTGAAGGCAGCATCTGTCAGGCGAACGTCTGCAAGGCGATCGAGCTGTCGACCAACCTGTTCCCGATCTACTACCGCGAGGGCGCCTTCAAGGAGATCGCGCTCCTGTACTGGGGCCGCAAGGGAAACCCCGGTTACACGGTCGTCTTTCCCTTCTACTGGCACTTCTGGTCGCCGACCTCGGAGACGCGTTTCGTCGCCCCGTTCTACTGGCACTCCACCGACAGCACGACCGGCTACGACCTGAAGGTCGTCCTCAACGTCTCCTGGAGCAGCCAGCCCGGCGCCCACTCGTTCGGGATCTGGCCCCTCTTCTACGCCTCGAACCAGTTCGGCTGGGCGGTCCCGATCCTCGGCACCTTCAACGTCGGCGATTCCAAGAAAGGCGCGCAGTACGGCGCGCTGCTGTTCCTGTACTGGTGGAAGCGATCGCAAGCGGGGGCCTTCGACTTCGGCCTGGCGCCGCCCTACGTCTCGTCGCGCAACGCCGACCACGCCTTCACCTGGGCGACGCCGCTGAACTTCTACTGGCGCAACGCCGACGACGCGAACCTGCTGGTGATCCCGCTCTTCTACAAGAACACGCACAAGACCGGGGCCAGCGTTTACAGCTGGATCGGCTACAGCTCGCACGAGGGGCGCCAGACGAACGGCGCGGCCTTCTGGCTGTACTGGTTCGGCCGCGACGACGCCGCCAAGGAGAAGTACGACATCTTCTTCCCGCTGCTCTGGAGCTTCCGCGGTGAGTCGTCGCAGAGCACGGTGTTCTTCCCGCTGCTCTGGAGCTTCTCCGGCCCGAAGTCGAACGTCACGGTCGCGATCCCGTTCTTCCACTACCGGAACGACACGTCGTACTTCAACACGCTGTTCCCCCTCTGGTGGAGCGGCGGCGACGAGGCGACCGGCCGCGGCTTCCAGGCGCTGATCCCGTTCTTCTTCCGGACGCACGATCGCAAGGCGGACAGCTCGACGCTGCTGACACCGCTGTTCGTCTACTCGAAGGACGGGCCGGCCGGAACGCGCAGCGGATTCATCCTGCCGTTCTTCTACTGGAGCCGCGATCGAACCAGCGAGTTCAACCTCATCACGCCGCTCTACATCAGTTACTTCTCGAAGACCGAGCACTCCATGACTCGGTATGCGCTGCTGTTCTACCAGCGCGAGGATCCGCAAGGCTCCACGACGATGTTCTTCCCGCTGTTCGTGCACATGCGGGACGCCGCCACGGGGGCCTCGGCGACCGTGACGCTGCTGGGCGGCCATCGATCGGGGCCGCGCGACGACACCACCGTCGTCACGCTGTTCTTCTGGCGCAGCTACAAGCCGAGCGGGTGGAGCGCCGGCCTGTTCCCCCTCCTGTTTTTCGGCAACAACCAGGGCAGGCAGCACGCCGTCGTGTTCCCACTGTTCTGGCACTTCGGCGCCGAGCAGGAAACGACGACGGTGATGGCGCCGCTCTTCTATCATCACCGCGATAGCAAGGGCTACGCGCTCGGCTCGCTGATCCCGCTGCTGTTCATGGGGAGCGACCGCGGCGAAAGCTACGCGATCCAGTTTCCGCTCATCTGGCATTTCGCCAGCGAGCGCCTGGGCACGTCGACGACCGCGACGCCGATCGGCTATCTCCACACCGACCGCGACGGCTGGAGCGGCGCGGTCACGCCCCTGGTCTGGTTCCGGTCCGGCAAGACGCGGTCGCACTTCGCGCTGGTGCCGCTGTTCTGGTACTTCGAGGACAAGAGCCAGGACAAGTCGACGACGGTGGCGACGCTGTACTGGCATCGCCGCTGGGGCAACGAGACGACCGACAGCCTGTTCCCCATCTTCTACTACCGGCGCGGCGCGCGCCCGGGCGGCGACGACGAGACCAGCCTGACGATCTTCCCGTTCGTTCACTACCGCCGCGACGCCGACACGCGCCTCTGGGTCACGCCGCTGGCCGCGTCCGTGCACGGGCGCGAGCGGAGCGGCGGCTTCGTCGGCCCCTACATCTGGTACGACGACAAGGACCTTTCGTTCCGCTTCATCCCCTTCCTGCACGCCGACATCACGCGACACGCGACGGGCGAGCGGACCCGCCAGTATGGCCCCTGGTTCGCGGTCGACGCGCCCGGAAGCCGGGCCCGCGCGCTGATCCCGTTCTTCGGCACGTACTCCGACGAGCGCGAGACGGACACCTGGGTCTTCCCCAGCTATTTCAGGATGCGCCGGGCCGACGGCGACCACGTCGACGCGCTGTTGCCGTTCTACTGGAGCTCGACGTTCGGCGATCGGCACACGACGGTCGTCGGGCCGTATTACGACCGGACCGCGCCCGGGACCCACAACTACGGCCTCGTGCCGCTCTTCTTCCATCACGCCAACCAGGAGCGCTCCGTCACCGTCATCCCGCCGCTGCTGACGTACCGCCGCAACGAGCACGACGGCGAGAACGTTTCGCACTGGACCGCCCTCTATTTCCACAAGCACGACAAGGACTCCAGCTGGACGGCGGTGTTCCCGCTCTGGTGGTCCCACACCCACGGCGACCACGAGATGGCGGTCGGCTTCCCGCTGTACTGGCACGTCGCCGACGCCAGCGAGAAGCGGTCGTGGACGCTCGCGTTCCCGCTCTTCTGGTCATCGAACGGCAGCTGGCGGACCCGCGGGTTGTTCTTCGCCTGGACGACGCACGACACGGCCGGCGAGTACGCGTCGCACGTCCTCCTGCCGCTCTTCTACCAGGCGAGCGCGCCGGACCACTTCGTGCTGTTCACGCTGCTGGGCGGTTATCGGCGCTCGGGCGCGTCGCGCGCCTGGTACACGCTGCTGCCGCCGATCATCTCGACCGACAGCATCCAGACCAGCTTCAGCATGGTGTTCCCGCTCTGGTTCCGCCACACGGACAAGGCGCTGGAACGCTCGACCACCGTCATTCCGCCGATCATCTACATATCCCGCAGCGACCCCGAGGAGAGCTTCACGACCGCGGCGCTGCTGTTCTGGCGTCACAGCGACATCGCGTCGTCGACGACGGTCGCCCTGCCCCTCTACTTCGACGTCCACGACTATCACCTGAGCCGGACGACGGCGCTGTTTCCGTTCTTCGTGCGCCATCGCCGTGAGACCGATCAGACGACCTACTTCATCTCGCCGTTCATCTACAGCCACACGACGCCGACCGACGAGACGACCTTCGGCGTCCCGCTCGCGTTCGTACCGCTTTACTGGGACATCAAGCGGGGCAACGACCGCACGACGCTGGTGCTGCCGCTGTACGCGCACTGGCAGCGGCAGGGCTATCGGTCGACGCTGATCGTCCCCAGCTACTACTACCAGGAAGGGTTGCGCGACGACGGCACACCGGACGGGACATACCGGCGCTTCGTCGGCCTGGTGCTGCCGTTCTACGATTCGGGCGTGAAGCGACCGGGCGACTTCATGTGGAACTTGCTGGGCGGGCTGGTCGGCCGCGAGCGGATCGGCCACCACCGCTACACCCGTCTGTTCTGGTTCTTCAACATCGAGACGTCGCCCGCGCCGCGCGCGCAGACAGCGTGGTACAGCCAGCCGGTCCGCACGCCCCGCAAGATGGCGGCGCGCGGCCTGGACGTCGTCGGGTTCTGACCGCGGCGATGTCGGCACCGCCCGTGAACGCACCGGGGCGCTGGGCGGGCCTGAAACCGCTGCTGATCGCCTTCAGCCCCCAGCTCGCGCTGGCGCCGGTGCTGTTCTTCGTCGGCGTCACCTTCTTGCACGAGGCCGCGCACGCGGCGGTCGCGCTCACCATCGGCGGTCGCATCACGGAGTTCGCTTTCTTGCCCGGGCCCCACAACCTCGGTCACGTCCGCTGGGAGGCGCCGCCGCACGCTCCCGCGTGGATGGGCGATCTGGTCGGCGTCGCGCCGTATCTGATGTGGTCGCTGCTGGCGGCCGCCACGATCGTGCTCGCCTGGCGCCGCGCGCGCCTCAACCGCTGGCTCGCGGCGGCGGTCTTCTTCTGGTGCTACTTCGTCCCGCTGGGTGACATTGCCTGGAACCTCTACGGCGGGCGCGGCGATCTGGCCGTCGGCGGCGCGGACGGCCTGATCCTCCAGGCGGTCGGGACGGCGGCTCTGCTGGCAGCGTTCGCGATCGGATACGGCGTTCAGCGCCGGCTGTTCGGCGCGCACGCGGTCGACGTGCGCGGTTACCTGGCCGGCGCGCTGCTGATCGGCGCCGCCTCCGCGCTGGCCGGCGGCCTCGGCTTGCTGGCGTTCTCCGCCCTCGGCTAGTCGCCCCGCGCCGCGGGCGCAGTCGCGGCGGGGGCCAGCATCTGCAACAGCGTCGTCGTCGTACGCCAGTTACGGATGGTCATGCTCTTGTAGATCGGCAACGACATGAGGCGGGAGAGCTGGCTCTGCGACGACTTGGCGATCAGGCGCGAGAAATAAAGAACCCCGTCGCCGGCCCGGGCCTGGTCCACGCCAGGCTTGGTCGCGACCTTCTCGATCGCTTCCTTCGGCGTCAGCGGCGCGCCGAGAAAGATCACGTCGTAGCGAAACTTCCCCGGCTGCTTGCCGAACCCCGTCGGCGCCCGGGTGATGATCGTCTCCATCTCCTTTTGCGTTCGCAGCATGACCGCCGTCCGGCAATCGAAGCGCCCCGCGATCGCGGCCTCGAGCCGGCGTGCAATCTCGGCCGGCCCCGCCCCGGCCGTGAACACGACGTTCCCGCTCTGGATGTAGGTCGCGACGTCGCGCATCCCCGCCTCTTCGAAGCAGACCTTCAGCTCGGTCATCCGGATCGGGTTCTTTCCCCCGACGTTGATTCCCCGGATCAGCGCCACGTACCTCACGGCGCCACGATACACCCGTCAGTCGGTCGCGGCGTGCTCGTGCAGATCGTGCCCGACCGCGTCCGGCTCTCGCTCCTCGTCCGGAATCGCCCGCGCCTCCAGCGGCGTGACCGCCGGACCGTTCAGCACCCGGCCGTGCGGATCGAACCGACTCCCGTGGCATGGGCAGTCCCAGCTCTTCTCCGTCGTGTTCCAGTGAACCAGGCAGCCGAGGTGCGTGCACTTCGGCGAAAGCGCCCCCAGCTGGCCGTTCGCGTTGCGATAGACGGCCAGGCGCTCGCCGCCCAGCGACAGCACCTGCCCCTCTCCCGGCGGGATCGCCGCCAGCGCCGCTTCGCCGTCGTCCCCGCGGCCCGTCAACCGATCGGTCAGCAGATGCCTCGGAAAATCCAGGTTCTCCGCCAGCACCGCCCCGGCCGACGCGAGCGGCTTGATGCGCGTCGCGTCCAGCAGCTCGGCGAGCGGATTCGCCAGCCCGCAGATCTCGTCGGTCAGCACCATCGCCGCCAGCGTCCCCTGCGTCATCCCGTTGCCCGCGTAGCCGGTCGCGACGAACACGTCGTGCGACATCGAGTTGCGCCCCACGTACGGCAGCCCGTCCGCCGACACGACGATCTGTCCCGACCACCGGTAGTCCGTCGGAGCCACGTCGCGGCCGAAGCGCACACGCACGAAGCTCTCCAGCCGCGCGAACGGCGCGGTGGTGTCGTCGGCGTCGCCCACCTTGTGGTCCTCGCCGCCCACGATCAGGAAGCGCCGGCCCCCGATCGTGTGAGAGCGGATGTAGTGATAGGGCGTGCCCATGTCCCAGTACAGCCCGTCGCCGATTCCGGCATCGCCCGACAGGTCGACGCCCACGACGTAGGACCGGTACGCGGCCAGCTTGGCGTGCAGCAGCACCCGGTTCACGATCGGCACGTGGGCTGCGACGATCACGTCGCGCGCCGCGACCACGCCGCGATCGCTGATCACCCGACAGGGATCGCCCTCATCGATGGCGACCACCTGCGTGTCCTCGAAGATCCGGCCGCCCAGCCCCACGAACGCCCGCTCGAGGCCCTGCAGATAGGCGCGCGGGTGAATGGTGGCTTGATCGTCGAAGCGCAGCGCCCCCGTGATCGGGAACGGCAGCGGCGCCCGCTCGACCAGCGTCGTGTCCAGACCCAGCCTCCGGGCCGCGGCCGCCTCTCGCTCCAACTCGGCGCGCTCCGCCCGCGTCTCGGCGTACGCGTACCCCGGCATCCGCTGGAAGTCGCAGGCGATCGCGCACTCGTCGGCGAACGTCGCGATCCGTTCGATGGCGGCGCGCTGGCCGTTCGCCGCCAGCCGCGCCCCGTCGAGCCCGAAGCGCGAGATCAAGACGTGATACGGCTGGTCGAGCGCCTCCGTCAGGTGCGCCGTGGTCTTCCCCGATTCACCCTTGCCGATTCGCCGCGCCTCGATCACCGCCACGCGGCGTCCGGCGCGCGCGAGCAGCAGCGCCGCGGTGATCCCCGTGACACCGCCGCCGACGACCGCGACGTCAGCCGTTTCATTCCCGGCCAGCGGCGGGTATGGCGGCGCCGGTGTTGCCTCTGACCAGACGGAGTTCGTGTAGTTCGGCATCGGACCTCGACCTCCCCTCGCGCCTCAGGCGCAGCAACTAGCCGCTCCCGAGCGAAGCGAGGGTCTGCGGCTATTTCACAGATGATGCTCCAGCCACAAGCTAAGGCCTGCGCTGTGCTTGTCGACGGCGCGTTCGATGACCAGTAAAGACGGGAGCCATGGCGATCGCGACGCTCATCATCGTCGGAGCGCTCCTGGTCAGCAGCACACTCATCGCATCCATGTTGCTTCAGCGGCGGGCGGAGCTGGCCAGCCGCCGCCGCGCGGGCGGCAACG
>DATFXS010000024.1:0-13535 GCA_035315605.1 Polyangia bacterium | reverse complement strand
TCGACGACGCCATCGATTAGCCGAAAAAAGTGCACGCGCGGGCGCAACCGCGGCCGGGGCGCGCCGATGACGGGACATGCGCGTTCGTCCCGCGACGTCGGGGCCCCCGGCCTCGCCGCCTCCCTCCCCCAGCCGACCCCGCGACGCGGGGCGAACGCGCACGTTCACCGCGGTCCTCGGCGATCGGGTGGTGTCGACGTCCGCACCGCCGGCCCCTCCCCCGCCCCGACCGGCGCGGGAGCCGAAGGCCAAGCCCGCGGCCGACGCGCGCGGGTTGTCGCCCGGCCCCGTCCGCGCCCTGCTGGAGCGGACGCTCGGCAGCGAGCGCCAGGTCGACACCTTGCTGGCCGCGGCCGCCCGCGGCAAGACGTTCTCCCCCTCGGAGCTGCTGGCACTGCAGACCACCGTGTTCCGCTATTCGCAGGCGGTCGAGGTCGTGTCGCGCGCGACCGACAAGCTGGTTGGCGCGGTCAAACAGACCCTGGGGACGCAGGTGTGAAGGGCCGGCGCCTGGCATCGGGGTAGGACGATGGGTAGGATAGAAAGTATGAAGACGAAGGTCAGCATCAGCCTGGATGCCGACGTGCTGGAGGCCGTCGATCGCCGGGCCAAGCGCGAGAAGACGACCCGCAGCGCGGTGATGGAGCAATGGCTGCGCGGCGCCGCCCGCCAGGCCGAGTTGCAGCGGCTCGAAGAAGAGACGGCTGCGTACTACGACTCGTTGACTCCGGCGGAGAAACGCGAGGACGCCGAGTGGGCTGAATTCGCATCGCGGGCCGCGAGCGAGCTGACGATCGACGAGCCGACCCCCCGCCGCCGCCGGCGTTCGCGGAGGCGCTGACATGCACCGACGAGGTCACGTCTATTGGGCTCAACTCGAGAAGCGGCGACCGGCGCTGGTCGTCTCCGTCGATGCCCGGAATGAGCGCGCAAATGACGTACTCGTGATCCCCTGTTCGACGACGATGCGCGAGGCACCGACGCATGTCCGCTTGAGGCGCGGAGAAGGCGGCCTTCCGCAGGACTTCGTCCTGAAGTGCGAACAGATCACGACGCTGAAGAACTATCAGGTCGATGCGGTGCCGCTCGGCATGCCCATAAGGCCGGCCAGGATGAGGGAAGTCGAGCGGGCCGTTTTGCGCGCGATCGGGATCCCGATCCGCTGACCTGTGTTATGACCGGCGCATGATGCGGGGAACGGGCGGGCTGACGCTGGTGTTCGTCGCGGCGATGACGGCCGCGGCCTGTTCGACGAACATCCTGCACGGCGTGGACGAGCGTTCGGCCAACGAGGCGACCGCGGCGCTCGAGCGGGCGGGCATCGGCGCCGAGAAGGTCCCCGACGAGGGCGCGGCGGCCGCGGCCGGCGGCGCGACCTACACGCTGCGCGTCGCGCACGCCGACGGAACGCGCGCCCTCGACCTGCTGCGCGCGCTGGGACTGCCGCACGATCGACGCCGCGGCTTCGCCGAGACCTACGGCCAGCCCAGTCTGATTCCGACGCCGTCCGAGGAACGCGCCCGCTACGTCGACGCGCTCGCGGGCGAGATCGAACGGACGCTCGAGAGCGCCGACGGCGTCGTCAGCGCGCGCGTTCATCTTGTGCTCGAGGAGAGCGACCCGCTCGCTGCCGACGCGAAGCCGCGCAACCCGGCCCGCGCCGCCGTGCTGCTCAAGGCGCGCCCGGGGAGCGCCCCGTTCCGCGACGTCGACGTGCAGAAACTGGTGGCGGGCAGCGTCGCGGGGCTGGACCCGGCGGCGGTGTCCGTCGTCATGACCGCCGCCGCCGATCCGGGCGCTGCCGCCGCCGCGCCGCTGGCGGCGCTCGGCCCGCTGCGCGTCACGCCCGGCACGCGCCCGTTGCTGCTGGCTGCGCTCGCCGCCGGGCTGGCGCTGCTGGCGCTGCTCGCGACGTTGCTGCTGCTGACCGCTCGCCGCATCGCCGCCCTCGAACGTACCGCAGGCGTCAAGGTGTCACCGCCCGCGGACGCCTGAGCGGCGCACCGACCCGCTACTTGTTGTCGTCGTCGGAGTCGCTGTCGTCCGCCGCCGCGGCAGGAGCACGCGGCTTCGGCTTGAGCAGCTCCTCTTCTTGACTGTCGGTGTCGGCCGCGGCGGGCTCCCCCGCGACTGCGGATTTCGCGGCCGCCGGTTTCGACGTCGGGGAAGGCGAGCGCGCGACCTTGATCGCCCGCGGCGGCGGCGCCTTGGGGCGCGCCACGGGGACCGCGCCTGCTGTGTCGATCGCTGGAGGCGGCGCCGCCATCGGCTCGATCCGGATGGCCCCGGAACCGCGCGCAGGTTGGACGCGCGCCGGCGCGGGCGCAGCCGCCACGGGCGCTGCGGGCGCAACCGCGGCCGCCGCCGGACCGCTCGCCGGCGCCGCGAGGAGACCGCCTGGCTGGCTCATGAAGAAGACGATCGTCAGGCCGACGACCAGCACGGCCATGCAGCCGAGCGCACCCCAGAACCAGCCCGGCAGATCGCTGCGACGCACGCCTGCCGATGTGGTGGCGACCCGCGCCGTCGAATGACGGGGCGCTGGAGCCGCCACCCGCGGAGGCGGCGACGCGGGCGCGGGCCGCGATCTGCCGGACGCCGTGGCCCTGGGACGATCAGCCATCGCGGCTGAGACTAGCATGTCCCAGCGCCGTCAAGGCCCGTTCTGACCCCGCTGGCCGCTGCCTACGGGCCACCGCCGCCAAGCTTCTTTTTCAGCTCGGCGAGGGCGTCGTCGACCGTGCTCTGGGCCGCGAGCTCGTTCAGCTTTCGCTCGGCGGCCGCCGACTCGGCCGACCGCCCGCCCAGCTGCTCGTCCAGCCCGGCTTCCGCCTCGACCGTGTCGATCCGCCCGGCCATCCGGTCGAAGTCATCGAAAGCCGACGTCTTCGCCGACAGCGGCGTCCCTTTCTTGTTGGCCCGCGCCTTGGCGCGAAGCGTCCCCTGGCGCAGCTTGATGTCCTTGAGGCGCGCCTCCAGAGCCTTCAGCGCCTGGGCCAGCTGCTCGGCGTAGACGCCCTGCTCCTGGAGGGACTTCTGGGTCTCCCCGCGCTCCGCCTCCTTCTCGGCCTTGCGGCGCAGCGCTTCCTTGGCCAGCGCGTCGTCGCCCGCGCGGACCGCGGTCTCGGCGCGCTTCTCCCATTGCCCCGCCTCGGCCTCCAGGTCGGCGACCCGCTTCTGCAGCCGCTTCTCTTCCCCGAAGCACTGCGCGACCTCGGTCCGCGCCTGGCGCGCCGACTCTTCCATGTCGCGCACCATCTGATCGATCTCCTTCGCAGGATCCTGCATGGAGTCGATGACGTCGTTGACGTTCGACTTGATGAGCGACGAGAGCCTGCCCAGTATCCCCATGCGCCAAGGTTAGCGTCGCCCGGCGGCGCTGTCGATGTTAGGGCGCGTGGGCGAGGCCGGGCTCCGCCTGGCCGAGCCCCTCGCGGGAGGTTCGGAACCCTCCCAGGGTTCCGAGTAGAATGCCGGCGATGCGGCTCGCGGACCTCATCGGGCAGGAGACGGCGCGAACGGCCCTGCTGCGTGCGATCGAGCGCGGCCACCTGGCGCACGCCTACTTGTTCGACGGCCCGCCGGGTGTCGGCAAGCGCGGCGCCGCGCTTGGCCTCGCGATGGCGCTGAACTGCACGACGGCGCCCGGCGTCGGCTGCGGCGCCTGCGACGTCTGCCGGCGGATCGAGGCAGGAATCCACCCGGACGTCCCGACCTTCGGTCCGTCCGGGCCGGGCGGCCAGATCGTCATCGACGACGCCCGGGCGATCCAGGCGCTGGCGCGCTCGCGCCCGCACGAGGCGGCGGCGCGCATCATCGTCGTCGACGACGCGGACGCGATGAATACGAGCACGGCCAACTGCCTGCTCAAGACGCTGGAGGAGCCGCTCGCGCGCAACCACCTGGTGCTCTGCACGAGCGCGCCCGACCGCCTGCTGCCCACGATCCGGTCGCGCACGCAGGACGTTCGCTTCCGGCCGCTGCCGGTCGCCCAGCTGGTGGAGCTGGCCCGGCGCCACGGTCTGACCGATGCGCGCGCCGAGATCGCGGCCACCCTCGCCGACGGTTCGGCGGCCCGGCTGCTCGCCCTGGCGGCCGAGGAGGACGGCGGCGCCGCGGCGCAGACGGTGGCGGCGCTGCGCGCGGCGGTGACGGACGCGCGCGCATCGGCGGCGTTCGACTTCGCGGCCGCCCAGACCGGCGACCGGGCCGGCAAGGCCGGCAAGGAGGAGCTCGGGCGACTGCTGGATCTGACCGCGCGTCTGTATCGCGACGCGATCGCGCTGGCCGCGGGCGCGCCCGAGCTGGCGGTGCTGCGCGGTGACGGCGGCGGCGCCACGGACGCGCAGGCGCTGGCGGCGCTGGGCGTCGAACGTCTCAATCGCGCGCTCGCGGCGATCGTCGACGCGCAGGAGGCGCTGCTCGCGAACGTGAACCCGACGCTCGCGATCGAGCGGCTGCTGATCGCGCTCAAGCGCCAGGAGCGCCGCGCGGCCTAGGCGCTCCGCGCCGCAGGCGCGGCGTGCGACTATTTTCCGAGATCCACCCGCCGGTCTCCTTGAAGGTCCAGCGGTTCGATCGACCGTCGCGCGTCGCGGCGTACTGCGCGCCGCGCCAGCCGAAGTCGATGTCGACGTCGGCGGCGTCCGGCCCCTTCATCTTGACCTTGAGGGAGAACGTCACCCGACTGCCCCATTTCTTCTCGTACGCCTGCAGCTCGTCGGGCCGAAGCTGCAAGAGACGGAACGAGACGCCTTCGAGTGCCAGACGCGGGTCGGCGCCGACCGTCACCAGCAGCTGATCGTGCATCTCCTTGTCGACCAGCTGCTGGAATGCGGCCAGCCGCACGGCATCCTCGGGGGTGGTCGGCGCGACGGCCCCGAGCGGCGCGGGATCGGCGCCGTCGCTCAGCCCGTCGCCGTCGGTGTCCGGATCGGCCGGGTCGGTGCCGAGGCGCGCCTCCTCGACGTCCGTGACGCCGTCGCCGTCGGTGTCTCGGAAGATCGCCGCCAGCGAGCAGCGAATCATCTTGTTGTGGGCGGTGCGTTTGGGCCGCATCGCGACGGGCGGAAAGGTGATGCTCTTGTCGTCCAGCTCGCGGACCTCGACGGCGAGTTGCAGGAAGTCGCCGTCGAGGATCGGCAGCACGTCGTGGGCGATGACGACGTAGGGCCGGAGCATCGCGAAGCCGAGCGATCCTTCCTTCGTCCTGCCGTTCGCGTCACGCAGCACGACGCGATAGCCGGCGTCCCCGACCTCGGAGCTCGGATCCAGCTTGTACGACAGATAGACGGCGACCTCGGTGGACCCGGCGCGCCGCGCGACGACGGTGCCGCGCGGCAACGTCAGGGCGAGCCCGCGACCGAGGTTGGCCTCCTCGTGCCGCTTGACGGATCCGTAGGCGCGCGGAAAGTCGAGCTCGGCGCAGGGAGACGTGAAGGGAGCGGCGAGGCGTTCCAGCAACGCCCTGTGCAACTCGGCCTCCGCGACGACGCCATGGGGGCGGGCGATCGCCGATGCCGCGCCGCCGCCGGTCGCCGTCGCCGCGCTGGCAGGCGCCGCTGCGACATCCGAATGCGCAGGCGGCGGCGCGGGCGCGACCAGGTGGCTGCAAGCGCCCAGCGCCAACCCGACGGCCGCCACCCTCGTGAGCATGTCCATGCCAGGTGGACAAGATCGCCGGGCCCAGGTTCCGCCAACCTGTTTCACATTACGTTCTTTCCGCCGGCGTTGCAGGCCTTCAAGGCGTCGCAATCCTGGGCCCGAGCGGCGCACAACCATCCCGGTCGTCGCTCCTTGTCCCTGGATTCGAATACGCAATCGTCGGAACAGATCAGGGCCTCGACGGCGGTGGAGCTCTGGTGCGGCATCCCGGCGCACTCCACGATCTGCACACAGATGCGATCGCATTCCTTCTTGCTCAGTGGCCGCGTGGCGCGCGGCTTGCCGTCCACGCGCGCCCCCCCGAGCACAATCGCGAACAACGCCACGGAAGCCAGCAAGCGATGCACTGAAACCGATGCTAACGCCGTGCAGAGGCGGCGGCGACAGACTAATATCCGCCAGCCTCGATGTCCCGCTTCTACATCACCACGCCGATCTACTACGTCAATGCGGTCCCGCACCTCGGGACGTTCTACTCGACTGTCGTCGACGACGCGCTGGCGCGCTACCACCGCGCGCGCCACGGCAAGCAGAACGTCTTCTTCCTGACCGGCCTCGACGAGCACGGCCAGAAGATCGAACGGATCGCGCGCGAGAAAGGGATCGAACCGCAGGCCTACTGCGACGCGATCGCCGAGAAATTCAAGGCCACCTGGGCGCGCGTCGGCATCTCGAACGACGACTTCATTCGCACCACCGAGCCGCGCCACAAGGCTGCGGTCGCGGAGATGTGGAAGCGGCTCGTCGCCGCCGGCGACATCTACGAGGCGGAGTACGACGGCATGTATTGCGTCGGCTGCGAATCGGCGAAGACCGAAGACGACGTCGACACGGAGAACGGGCAGAAGGTCTGCAAGATTCACCGGACGCCGGTCGAGCGCGTCAAGGAGAAGAACTACTTCTTCCGCCTGTCGAAGTACGCGCCGCGGCTGCTCGAGTGGTACGCGCAGACGCCGTCGCCGGTCCTGCCGGAATCGCGCCGCAACGAGGTGCGCGCGTTCGTCGAATCCGGCCTGCGCGACCTCTCCGTCTCACGCCAGAAGAAATCGGTCGGCTGGGCGATCCCCGTCCCCGACGATCCCACCCAGACGATCTTCGTCTGGATCGACGCCCTCACGAACTACCTGACCGTGCTGGGCGGCCCGGACGCGGTCGCGCGCCAGCAGAGAAACGACGACAAGGCCGCCTTCTGGGCCGCGGCGAACCACATGATCGCCAAGGACATCCTCCGCTTCCACGCCGTCTACTGGCCGGCGATGCTGATGAGCGCGGGGCTGCCGCCGCCCAGGCAGGTCTTCTGCCACGGATACCTGACCGTCAGGGGCCAGAAGATCTCGAAGTCGGTGCCCGCGACCAAGGTCGACCCGAACGCCATCGCCGACGAGCTGGGCGTCGATCCGCTGCGCTACTTCGTGCTGCGCGAGTACACCCTCGGCGCCGACGGCGACTTCACGTACGAGGCGCTGTTCCAGCGCTACGAGTCGGACCTCGGCAACGACCTCGGCAACCTGCTGAACCGGACGATCTCGATGGTTCACAAGTTCGTCGGCGCGGCCCTACCCGCGCGGCCTCAGCAAAACGACACGGCGGGGCGGCTGCTGGGCCAGGCCCAGTCTGCGTGGGAGGCCTTCAGCCCGTCGGGCGCGCTGGAAGCGACCTGGCGCCTGGTGCGCGCCTACAACCAGAAGATCGACGAGGAGAAACCGTGGGCCCTCCACAAGGAGGGCAAGATCGATCGCCTGACCGACGTCCTGGCCGGCTGCTGCGAGGCCCTCCGCTGGGCGGCGCTGATGGTGGCGCCGGCGATGCCGGTCGCCGCGCGCGAGATCCTCCGCCAGCTCGGTCGCGCGCAGGACGAGGGCACCTGGCCGGCGGCGTGGGGATGGCCGGGCGGGACGCTGGCGGAGCCGAAGCCGGTCTTCCCGCGCGTCGAGCCCGAGCGCCAGGCGGCGCTGATTGCCAAGTGGGTGCCCGCCGATGCAGCAGCCGCCGCGGCGCCAGCGAAGACCGACGGAGCCGCGCCCGCCTCCGCCGACATCGCTTTCGACGACTTCCAGAAGCTGGACTTGCGCGCCGCAAAAGTAACGGCCGCCGAACGCGTCCCCAAGGCCGACAAGCTGCTGAAGCTGACGCTGGATGTTGGTGGCGACCAACGCACCGTCGTCTCCGGGATCGCCCCGGCCTACGCGCCGGAGCAGATGGTCGGAAAGACGGTCATCTACCTCGCAAACCTGGCGCCCCGAAAGATTCGCGGCGTCCTGTCGCAGGGGATGATCCTGGCCGCGGGCGGCGACGAGGTGCTGGCTCTGTCCGGTCTTGACCGCGACGTGCCGCCCGGCACCCCCATTCGTTAATCGTCGTAGCCAAAACCCGAATTTTTCCCTTGCGTTGATCGCCCCCCGTCGGAGGTAATCAGCCCGCCCAAATGTCCAAACCGCAGAGCCCGAAACCGGTCATCCCCGCCGGCGCAGATTCGATCACCGTTCACGCCGACGGCCGCCTCGAAGTTCCCGATCATCCAGTCATCCCGTTCATCGAGGGCGACGGCACCGGCCCCGACATCTGGCGCGCCAGCGTGCGCGTGCTCGACGCCGCGGTCGCCAAGGAATTCGGCGGCAAGAAGAAGATCGCCTGGGCCGAGGTGTACGCCGGCGAAAAGTCGAAGACCGCGTTCGACACCTGGCTGCCGGACGAGACGCTGGAGGCGTTCAAGACCTACTTCGTCGGCATCAAGGGCCCGCTGACGACGCCGATCGGCGGCGGCATCCGCTCGCTCAACGTCGCCATCCGCCAGATGCTGGACCTCTACGTCTGCCTGCGCCCGGTCCGCTACTTCAAGGGCGTGCCGTCGCCGGTGAAGACGCCCGAGAAGGTCGACATGGTGATCTTCCGCGAGAACACGGAGGACATCTACGCCGGCATCGAATGGGCCGCCGAATCGCCCGAAGCGAAGAAGATGATCGCCTTTCTGCAGAACGAGATGGGCGTCAAGAAGATCCGCTTCCCGGCCACGTCCGGCATCGGCATCAAACCGGTGTCGCGCGAGGGCTCGGAGCGCTTGATCCGCGCCGCGCTGGACTACGCCATCCGTCACAAGCGCAAGAGCGTCACCCTGGTGCACAAGGGCAACATCATGAAGTTCACCGAGGGCGCCTTCCGCGACTGGGGCTACGCGCTGACCAAGCGCGACTACGCGGGCAAGGCGGTCGGCTGGGACGACTGCGGCGGCAAACCGCCCGCGGGCCAGGTGCTGGTCAAGGACGCGATCGCCGACATCACGCTGCAGCAGGTGTTGACCCGCCCCGACGAGTTCGACGTGATCGCGACGCTGAACCTGAACGGCGACTACCTGTCCGACGCGCTCGCCGCGCAGGTGGGCGGCATCGGCATCGCGCCCGGCGGCAACATCAACTACATGACCGGCCACGCCGTGTTCGAGGCGACCCACGGCACCGCCCCCAAGTACGCCAACCAGGACAAGGTGAACCCGGGTTCGGTCATCCTGTCGGGCGTCATGCTGCTCGAGCACCTCGGGTGGACGGGCGCCGCCACGCGCATCGTCAGCGCCATGGAAAAGACGATCTCGCAGAAGGTCGTCACCTACGATTTCGCGCGCCTGATGGAAGGCGCCAAAGAGGTCGCCTGCTCCGCCTTTGGCGACGCGATCATCGGAAACCTGTAGTAGTAACCCGTCTGTAAAGGAGTCCCGCGATGCCCCGTAGGAACAAGATTGCCCTGATTGGCGCCGGCAACATCGGCGGCGAGCTGGCCGCGCTGTGCGCGCGCCGCGAGCTCGGCGACGTCGTGCTGTTCGACATCCCCGAGAAGGAAGGCGTTTGCAAAGGAAAGGCGCTGGACCTGGAGCAGAACGGCGCCGTGCTCGGCTACGACGCCGCCATCACCGGCACCTCGAACTGGGCCGACTGCGCCGGCGCCGACGTCGTCATCATCACGGCGGGCGTGCCGCGCAAGCCGGGCATGTCGCGTGACGACTTGCTGGGCATCAACCTGAAGATCATCCGCAACGTCGGCGAGAATTTGAAGAAGCACTGCCCCGACGCGTTCGTGGTCGTGGTGTCGAACCCGCTGGACGCGATGGTCTACGAGCTGAAGCGCGTCACTGGATTCTCACCGAAGAAGGTGGTGGGCATGGCGGGCGTCCTCGACTCGGGGCGCTTCCAGCTGTTCCTGGCGCGCGAGGCGGGCGTGGCGGTCAAGGACGTGCGCGCGATGGTGCTGGGCGGCCACGGCGACACGATGGTGCCGGTCCTCAGCTACTGCACGATCGACGGCATCCCGGTCCGCCAGCTGATCGCCGCCGACAAGCTGGCGACGATCGCCGACCGCACGCGCAACGGCGGCGGCGAGATCGTCAAGCTGATGGGGACCAGCGCCTACTACGCGCCCGCCTCGGCGGCGGTGACGATGGCGACCGCCTACCTCAAGGACGAGAAGCGGCTGCTCCCCTGCGCCGCGTATCTGAACGGCGAATACGGCTACAAGGATCTCTACATCGGCGTGCCGGTCGTCATCGGCGCGGGCGGTGTCGAGAAGGTGGTGACGATCGAGCTGACCGCCGACGAGAAGGCGATGCTCGACAAGTCGGCGGCGGCCGTGCGCGAGCTGGTCGAAGCGTCGGCCAAGCTATGAAAATCCACGAATATCAGGCCAAGGAGATCCTGAAGAAGCTCGGCGTCCCCGTCCCCAAGGGGCGCCCGGCCTTCAGCCCCGACGAGGCGGAGGCGGCGGCGAAGGCGCTGATCGCCGAGACCGACAACGAGTTCGTCGTCGTCAAGGCGCAGATCCACGCGGGCGGCCGGGGCAAGGGCGGCGGCGTCAAGGTCGTCAAGGGCGCCGCGGCGGCGCGCGAGACGGCCCAGAAGATCCTGGGGATGAACCTGGTCACGCACCAGACCGGCCCGGCCGGCAAGCTGGTCAAGCGCCTGCTCGTCGAGCAGGCGGTCGACATCGCGCGCGAGCTCTACCTCGGCATCGTCGTCGATCGCGGCGCGGGCCGCGTCGTCGTGATGGCGTCGTCGGAGGGCGGCATGGAGATCGAAGAGGTCGCCGCCAAGACGCCCGAGAAGATCCTGAGGGAGGTGGTCGACCCGGTCGTCGGCCTGGCCGGCTATCAGGCGCGCAACCTCGCCTACGGCCTCGGCCTGCACGGCGCCGCCGCCAAGAACGCGGGCGAGGTGCTTCAACAAGTTTACGGCGCGTTCATCGCGACCGATGCGTCGCTGCTGGAGGTCAACCCGCTCGTCGTGCTGAAGGACGGCAAGGTGCTGGCCCTCGACGCCAAGATGACGTTCGATGACAACGCGCTCTACCGGCAGGCCGATCTCGAAGTGCTGCGCGACTTCGACGAAGAAGACCCAGCCGAGACCGAGGCGAAGCGTTACGACCTGTCGTTCATCAAGCTGGACGGCACCATCGGCTGCATGGTCAACGGCGCCGGCCTGGCGATGGCGACCATGGACACGATCAAGCACTTCGGCGGCCAGCCCGCGAACTTCCTCGACGTGGGCGGCAGCGCCACCGAGGAGCGCGTCGCCGCCGCCTTCAAGATCATCACCGCCGACCCGAAGGTGCGCGGCATCTTCGTCAACATCTTCGGCGGCATCATGAAGTGCGACACGATCGCGTCGGGCGTCATCGCCGCGGTCAAGCAGGTCGGCCTGAAGGTGCCGCTGGTCGTGCGCCTGGAAGGGACGAACGTCGAGCTCGGCAAGAAGATGCTGGCGGAATCGGGCCTGGCGGTCACGACCGCCAACGACATGGCCGACGGCGCGCGCCGCGTGGTGGCGCTCGCGGCGGGCAACGTGGAAAGGACGGCCTGACCATGTCTGTCCTCGTCGGAAAAAACACCAAGCTGATCGTCCAGGGGATCACCGGCTCGGCCGGCACGTTCCACGCGAAGCAGATGCGCGAGTACGGCACCAACGTCGTCGGCGGCGTCACCCCCGGCAAGGGCGGCCTGGTGCACGAGGGGTTCACCGTGTTCGACACGGTCGCGGACGCGGTCGCCAAGACGGGCGCGAACGCCACCGTCATATATGTCCCGCCGCCCGGCGCGGCGGACGCGATCCTCGAGGCGGCGCAGGCCGGCATCGCGGTGATCGTCTGCATCACCGAGGGGATCCCGACGCTGGACATGGTGAAGGCGAAGCGCGCGCTCGGCGGCTATCCCGACTCGACGCTGATCGGCCCCAACTGCCCGGGCGTGATCACGCCGGGCGAATGCAAGATCGGCATCATGCCCGGCTACATCCACAAGGCCGGCAAGGTCGGGGTCGTGTCGCGTTCGGGGACGCTGACGTACGAGGCGGCCCATCAGCTGACGATGCTGGGCCTCGGCCAATCGACGGCGATCGGCATCGGCGGCGATCCGGTCAAGGGCGTCGACTTCGTCGACTGCCTGGCGATGTTCGAGCGCGATCCGCAGACGCAGGCGGTCTTGATGATCGGGGAGATCGGCGGCACGTCCGAGGAGGAGGCGGCGCGCTTCGCGAAGGCGAACATGAAGAAGCCGATCGCGGCGTTCATCGCCGGCCAGACCGCGCCGCCCGGCAAGCGCATGGGTCACGCGGGCGCGATCATCAGCGGCGGCAAGGGGACGGCCGCCGAGAAGATCGCCGCGCTGAAGGAGGCGGGCATCGCCATCGCCGCCACGCCCGCCGAGCTGGGCAAGACCGTCGCGAACTTCGTGAAATAGTGGTCGCGAGCGTCTTCCTGGCGCTCCTGGCGACAGGTGCGGCGCCCGCGGCCGCCGCGCCGAAGCTGATCCCCGTCGACACCGGCAAGAGCCCGCTCAAGCTATCGGCGCCAGTCGGCTGGGGCTTTTACATCTACGCCCCCCACGAGAAAGTCCTCTCGACGTTCGCCGCGATCTCGCCCCAATGCTTGCCCGGACCGGACATCTCCGTGACGATCCAGCTGGACCAGCAGATCAAATCTCCTGAGGCGCTGATCGCCGACCAGTACCCGAAGACCAAATACCCGGAGACCAAGCCGACCAAAATTCACGGCTGGCTGTGCGTGGCGGAGGAAGCGCACACCGACGCGATGTGCGCCGGGCGGGTCAAGGGTCTGCAGGGAGTCGTCAACGTCTACTTCGCGACGACCGAGCTGGCGCCTTACAAGGCGCTGGGGGCCGGCGCGTTCGCGGCCAAGGTCGCGGCCAGCCTCAAATGGGCGGGCGGCGATCCCAACCGTATCGACCCGCTCGACCTGTCCGCCCGCCCAGAAGGCAAGGATCTCTGCACGCACTGACTTTCATCTGCGCGCGCGATCGGCTAAAGAGAGCACCGGCAGGAGAAAAACAGACAATGTCCATCGAGAGAACGTTCGGAATCGTCAAGCCTGATGCCGTCGAGAAGTCCGCCGTGGGCGGCGTGATCGACATGATCGAGAAGGCCGGCCTCAAGATCGTCGGCCTGCGACTGGTGAAGCTGTCCGACGCGCAGGCGCGCGCCTTCTACGCCGTTCACAAGGAGCGCCCGTTCTTCGCCGACCTGGTGAAGTTCATGACCTCGGGCCCGGCGGTGGTGATGGCGATCGAAGGCGAGAACGCCATCGCGCGCTATCGCGAGGTGATGGGACCGACCGACTCCAAGAAGGCGCCGGCCGGCACCATCCGGAACAAGTACGGGACCAACATCGAACGCAATGCGGTGCACGGCAGCGACGGGCCCGACACGGCCAAGGTTGAAATCGCCTTCTTTTTCGCCGGCTTAGAGCTCGCGTGAGCCGCGCCGCGGCGCCATCGAAGTATTTATCCTTACGCGGAACTAAGATATAGTCGATGCAGCATTAATATGCGCTTCTGGCGGCGGGTCCCCGGCCTCACATCTATTTTCTTATTGTCGTTA